>NZ_VMMF01000009.1:0-91974 GCF_013277075.1 Streptococcus sp. 959 | reverse complement strand
CTACAAATATTATAGAGCCCTTTTAAATAGTTTAAAACCTTTTCCAGATTTTCTAAGGATACCTTGGTAAATTGATAAGGGCAGGCATCCAAGTAAGCCTCCTCAAAGAAGTCCAATTTCAGCTGACTGTGTTTTAGGCTGGCGATTTTAGGATACTGTCTGAGGTCTAGCAATAAACCATCATGAAGCGGAAAGTGAGGAAGGGGACAAGGTGTTTTAGTTAAGATTTCCTCGATTTGTTTTTGGTAAGTTTCCTGATTGGACAAGCGAGCCAGACGATTTTTCTCAAATAATTGACTGTCAATATAGAGTGATAAGGCCTTTTGCATGATGAGGTTGCTGTCGTAGTCTAGGATATTTTTGTAGGCCACAAAGGCTTCTTTGATAGCATTTGGCAGAATGAGTGCCGTAATCCGCAGGGCTGGAAAGAGGCTGGTTGAGAAGGACTTGATATAAATGACGCGCTCCTCTGTATCTAGATAGTGGAAGGTCTGGCCCTTCTTGGAGTCCAAATCCCCCAAATAGTCGTCCTCTACGATATAGACACCATACTTGGCAGCTAAGTCAAGAATAGCCCGTTTGTCCTGCTCAGAATAGGAATGCCCCAGAGGATAGTGAAAACGAGGAATGGTGTAGAAAAACTTAATTTTTCCTGTTTTGAAGTGACCTTCCAGCTCCTCCAAGTCAATCCCATCAATGCCTCGTTCAATCGTTTGATAGTCTAATCCTTGAGCAATCAAGAGTCGATTCATCCGATGATAGGTCGGTTGTTCCACCAAGATTTCCTTGGCTTGGCTAGGAAAGGATATTTGAGAGAGGATAAACAAGGCTTGTTGGGTTCCAGAAGTCAATACCAGTTGGTCTGCCTTGCAGTAGAGGGCTTGGTCAAAGAGGAGTTTATGAACAGATTGTCTGAGCTCTTCAAGACCTTCTTGGTTGTCATAGTAGTTGAAGAGGTAGTTTTCCCGGCCAATCAAGGTTTCATTGATACAGAGTCGGAAATCGTCATAGGCACTGGCATGTTCGTCAGTGACTTCGATTTCTAGATCCTGGTGTTGCCCTTGTTCTAGGACATAGTAACCACTCTGAGGCTTGGCATAGAGGTATTGTTCGTGCCGTAATTCCAGCAGGGCTCGTTGTATGGTGTCCTTGCTACAGTGGAAGTCAAGGCTCAGTTGACGTATAGAAGGCAGGCGACTTCCCGTCGGAAAGCGTCCAGACTCGATGCCATTTTTCAGATAGGAAACGACCTCTTGGTACTTGCTTTGTTTCTTCATTCCAAACCTCCCTTGATTTTGTTACATTGTACCCTTTTTTTTCCTTCTTGGCAATGTCTAGGGTATTTCTCTCGTTCACATCTAGGGGCAAATGTGGTATACTTAGGAGTAAGATTTATAGAATAATACTCTTCGAAAATCTCTTCAAACCACGTCAGCTTCGCCTTGCCGTAGATATGGTTACTGACTTCGTCAGTTCTATCCACAACCTCAAAACAGTGTTTTGAGCTGACTTCGTCAGTCTTATCTACAACCTCAAAGCAGTGCTTTGAGCAATCTGCGGCTCGCTTACTAGTTTGCTCTTCGATTTTCATTGAGTATAACAGATAAGAAAGAGAATGGATAAGAACGTGCAGGAACCAGTGAAATTATTTCAATACAATACCCTTGGAGCTTTGATGGCAGGCCTTTATGGTGGTACCATGACAGTAGGAGAATTGTTGGAGCATGGTGATCTTGGTTTAGGAACCTTGGATTCCATTGATGGAGAATTGATTGTCTTGGATGGCAAGGCATATCAAGCTAAGGGATCAGGAGAGCAACCAGAAATTGTGGAAGTATCACCAGATGCCCTTATTCCTTATGCAGCAGTAGTACCGCATCAGGCAGAGGTCATTTTCCGTCAGCGCTTTGAGATGACAGACAAGGAATTGGAAGAACGAATCGAGTCATATTATGATGGGGAAAATCTTTTCCGCTCAATTAAGATTCGTGGCGAATTTTCACATATGCATGTGCGCATGATTCCCAAGTCGACACCAGATACCAAGTTTGCTGAGGTCGCAACTCATCAACCTGAATATAGTCGTGATAACGTGGCGGGAACCATCGTTGGTTTCTGGACGCCAGAGATTTTCCATGGGGTCAGTGTGGCGGGCTACCATCTGCACTTCATCTCAGATGATTTGACTTTCGGTGGACATGTCATGGACTTTGTCATCAAGGAAGGCATTATCGAGGTAGGAGCAGTTGACCAGTTGGACCAACGTTTCCCAGTCCAAGACCGTCAATACTTGTTTGCTAAGTTCAATGTTGACGAGATGAAAAAAGATATTGAAAAGGCGGAATAGGAGAAGAAAATGACCATTCATATTATCATTACCATGGTGCTGTTGCTAGCTTTTCTGTTTGGGAGCATTTGGTATGCCAAAAAGAAATACCAGATTAATCTAGCTGTCTTGGGCTTGGGGGCTGTTGCTTTCTTTGTCTCTTCACAGATTTTAGAAAAACTGGTGCATATCTTAGTTTTGCATCCTCAAAAAGACGGTAGTATTACCCTCTTGCAGGATCATCCACTTCTCTATATCATCTATGGCCTAGTCATGGCAGCATTTTTTGAGGAAACTGCTCGTCTTATTTTCTTCAAATGGTTGGAGAAAAAGAGAAGTTTGGAAAAGGCAGATGCCTTGGCTTATGGATTGGGGCATGGTGGCTTGGAGTTGATTTTCCTAGGTCTTACTAGTTTGATTAATCTCTACATCGTTCTCTCAGCAGTTCAAACGCAAAATCCACAGGTTATGCAATTGCTGTCTGAAAATATGTTGAAAACTATTCAGTCGCTATCAGTCTGGCAGATTTATTTGCTTGGTTTTGAGAGAATCTTGGCGCTAGGTTTCCAATTACTCTTGACTGTTTGGGTTTACCAAGCTGTTCGCCAGAAGAACTGGATTTATCTCCTAGCGGCCTATGGCATACATGCCTTTTTTGATCTGGCACCATCTCTTGCCCAAGTTGGCTGGTTGACCAATCCAGTCTTGGTTGAAGTGGTTCTAGCACTTGAACTTGTTCTGCTTGCCTATGGAACAAAGGCAGTCTTTTGCAAAAAATCATAAGAAAAAGGGGGAAACCTCTTTTTTTGTTTAAAATAAGCTCAAGATTTTTTAGGGTCGTCAAATGGTCTTAAAAATGGTATAATGGAATGAATTTTGTAAAAGGAAGAGTGTCATGTCAGTAAAAGAAAAAATGCTTGAAATCTTAGAAGGGATTGATATCCGTTTTAAAGAACCCTTGCAGAGCTATAGTTATACAAAAGTAGGTGGAGAGGCTGATTATCTGGTCTTTCCACGAAATCATTTTGAGTTGGCTCGCGTTGTCAAATTTGCCAATCAAGAAGATATCCCTTGGATGGTTCTTGGAAATGCTAGCAACATCATCGTTCGTGATGGTGGGATTCGTGGATTTGTCATCTTGTGTGACAAGCTCAATAATGTTTCCGTTGATGGCTATACCATCGAAGCTGAAGCTGGTGCTAACTTGATTGAAACGACACGCATTGCCCTTCGTCATAGTTTGACTGGTTTTGAGTTTGCTTGTGGTATTCCTGGAAGTGTCGGTGGTGCTGTCTTTATGAATGCAGGTGCCTATGGTGGCGAGATTGCCCACATCTTGCAGTCTTGTAAGGTCTTGACCAAGGATGGAGAAATTGAGACCCTGTCTGTCAAGGATTTGGCTTTTGGGTACCGCCATTCAGCTATTCAAGAGTCTGGTGCAGTTGTCTTGTCAGCTAAATTTGCCCTAGCTCCAGGAGCCCATCAGGTTATCAAGCAAGAAATGGACCGCTTGACGCACCTACGTGAACTCAAACAACCTCTAGAATACCCATCTTGTGGTTCGGTCTTTAAGCGTCCTGTTGGTCATTTTGCAGGTCAATTAATTTCAGAAGCTGGCTTGAAAGGCTATCGTATCGGTGGCGTAGAAGTGTCAGAAAAACACGCAGGATTTATGATCAAAGTTGCTGACGGAACGGCTAAAGACTACGAAGACTTGATTGAGTCTGTGATCGAAAAAGTCAAGGAACACTCTGGCGTTACTCTTGAGAGAGAAGTCCGTATTTTAGGTGAAAGCAAGTAGGAAGCTTTGGCTAAAAAGCTGCTGCTATGTCATGGAAAGGGGGTGAAAGCCTATCGTCAGTGCAGAAAAATGTAGGCAGTTCAATCTCCTACACGAGCTAGTAGCGGCCTGACAGAGCCTTGATCTGTTAATCTATGAAAAAGAAGGAATAAATGACAATTGAAAAAACCAATTATTGAATTCAAAAACGTCTCTAAAGTTTTTGAAGACAGCAACACCAAGGTTCTCAAAGATATCAACTTTGAGTTGGAAGAAGGGAAATTCTATACCCTTCTAGGCGCATCTGGTTCAGGGAAATCAACTATCCTAAACATCATTGCAGGTTTGCTAGATGCGACGACAGGAGATATTTTGCTGGACGGTGTCCGTATCAATGACATCCCAACCAACAAGCGTGACGTCCATACGGTCTTCCAATCCTATGCCTTGTTTCCACATATGAATGTGTTTGAAAATGTTGCTTTTCCGCTCCGCTTGCGCAAGATTGATAAGAAAGAAATCGAGAAACGCGTAGCGGAAGTTCTCAAGATGGTTCAGTTGGAAGGTTACGAAAAACGTTCCATTCGTAAACTATCTGGAGGACAACGCCAGCGTGTGGCTATTGCCCGTGCCATCATCAACCAACCTCGTGTGGTTTTGTTGGACGAGCCTCTGTCAGCGCTTGACTTAAAATTACGAACAGATATGCAGTACGAACTGCGTGAACTACAACAACGATTGGGCATTACCTTTGTCTTTGTCACTCACGATCAGGAAGAAGCGCTGGCCATGAGTGACTGGATTTTTGTTATGAATGATGGTGAGATTGTCCAGTCTGGAACACCTGTGGATATCTACGATGAGCCGATCAATCACTTTGTTGCGACCTTTATCGGTGAGTCAAATATCTTGCCAGGAACCATGATTGAGGACTACTTGGTTGAGTTTAACGGCAAACGCTTCGAAGCGGTCGATGGGGGGATGAAGCCAAATGAACCTGTTGAGGTCGTGATTCGTCCAGAGGACTTGCGTATTACCCTTCCTGAAGAAGGCAAGCTCCAAGTTAAGGTCGACACCCAGCTCTTCCGTGGAGTCCACTATGAAATTATCGCCTATGACGAACTTGGAAATGAATGGATGATCCACTCAACTCGTAAGGCCATCGTGGGTGAGGAAATCGGTCTGGACTTTGAACCAGAAGACATCCACATCATGCGTCTCAATGAAACCGAAGAAGAGTTCGATGCTCGTATCGAAGAATACGTGGAAATCGAAGAGCAAGAAGCAGGTCTGATCAATGCAATCGAGGAGGAAAGAGATGAAGAAAACAAGCTCTAAACTCTTTGTAGTGCCCTACATGCTTTGGATTGCCCTCTTTGTCTTGGCACCCTTGGTCTTGATTTTCGGTCAATCCTTTTTCAATATCGAAGGCCAGTTTAGCATAGAAAACTATAAATCTTACTTTGCGTCACAAAACTTGACCTACCTCAAAATGAGCTTTAACTCCGTGCTTTATGCAGGAATTGTGACCTTTGTAACCTTGCTTATCAGCTATCCAACAGCCCTCTTTTTGACCCGTCTCAAGCACCGTCAACTTTGGCTCATGCTGATTATCCTGCCAACCTGGATCAATTTGCTCCTTAAAGCCTATGCCTTTATTGGGATTTTTGGTCAAAATGGCTCTATTAACCAATTCCTTGAATTTATCGGAATCGGTTCGCAACAGTTGCTCTTTACCGATTTCTCCTTTATCTTTGTCGCAAGCTACATCGAGCTTCCCTTTATGATTTTGCCGATTTTCAATGTCTTGGACGATATGGATAACAATCTCATCAATGCCAGCTATGACCTCGGTGCGACCAAGTGGGAGACCTTCCGACATGTTATCTTTCCTCTATCGATGAACGGTGTGAGAAGTGGAGTTCAGTCTGTCTTTATTCCTAGCTTGAGTCTCTTCATGCTGACCCGTTTGATTGGTGGGAATCGCGTTATCACCTTGGGGACAGCCATTGAACAGAATTTCCTGACCAATGATAACTACGGTATGGGTTCAACCATCGGTGTGATTCTCATCCTGACCATGTTCATCACCATGTGGGTGACCAAGGAAAGGAGAGAACGATGAAAAAATTTGCCAACCTTTATCTGGGACTGGTCTTTCTTGTCCTCTACCTGCCGATCTTTTACCTGATTGGCTATGCCTTTAACGCAGGCAACGACATGAATAGCTTTACAGGCTTTAGCCTCAGCCATTTTAAAACTATGTTTGGCGATGGTCGTCTCATGTTGATTGTGACCCAGACCTTTTTCTTGGCCTTCTTGTCAGCCTTGATTGCGACCATTATCGGGACTTTTGGAGCTATTTACATTTACCAGTCTCGTAAGAAATACCAAGAAGCCTTTCTTTCACTCAATAATATCCTCATGGTTGCGCCTGATGTTATGATTGGTGCCAGCTTCTTGATTCTCTTTACCCAACTCAAGTTTTCACTTGGCTTTTTGACTGTTCTATCTAGTCACGTGGCCTTCTCGATTCCTATCGTGGTCTTGATGGTTTTGCCTCGACTCAAGGAAATGAACGGTGACATGATTCATGCGGCCTATGACCTTGGTGCCAGTCAATTTCAGATGTTCAAGGAAATCATGCTTCCTTACCTGACTCCGTCTATCATTGCAGGTTATTTCATGGCCTTCACCTATTCGCTAGATGACTTTGCTGTGACCTTCTTTGTAACGGGAAATGGCTTTTCAACCCTGTCAGTCGAGATTTACTCTCGTGCTCGTAAGGGGATTTCGCTAGAAATCAATGCTCTGTCTGCCCTTGTCTTTCTCTTTAGTATTATCCTAGTTGTTGGATATTACTTTATCTCACGTGAGAAGGAGGAGCAAGCATGAAAAAACTCTATTCATTTTTAGCAGGAATCGTAGCCATTATCCTGGTCTTGTGGGGAATTGCGACTCATCTCGATAGTAAAATCAATAGCCGAGATAGTCAAAAACTGGTTATCTACAACTGGGGAGACTATATCGATCCTGAACTCTTGACTAAGTTTACAGAAGAAACAGGAATCCAAGTCCAGTACGAGACCTTTGACTCCAACGAAGCCATGTATACCAAGATCAAGCAAGGGGGAACGACCTACGATATCGCCATTCCTAGTGAATACATGATTAACAAGATGAAGGACGAAGACCTCTTGGTACCGCTTGACTATTCAAAACTTGAAGGTCTTGAAAATATCGGGCCAGAGTTCCTCAACCAGTCCTTTGACCCAGGAAATAAATACTCTATTCCTTACTTCTGGGGAACCTTGGGAATTGTCTACAATGAAACCATGGTAGAGGAAGCACCTGAGCATTGGGATGATCTCTGGAAGCCAGAGTATAAGAACTCTATCATGCTTTTTGATGGGGCGCGTGAGGTATTGGGTTTAGGTCTCAACTCTCTGGGCTACAGCCTCAACTCCAAGGATACCCAGCAGTTGGAAGAGACAGTTGATAAGCTCTACAAATTGACTCCAAATATCAAGGCTATTGTGGCGGATGAGATGAAGGGCTACATGATTCAGAACAATGCTGCTATCGGTGTGACCTTCTCTGGTGAAGCCAGCCAAATGCTAGAGAAAAATGAAAATCTACGCTATGTGGTACCGACTGAGGCCAGCAACCTTTGGTTTGACAATATGGTCATTCCCAAAACAGTCAAAAACCAAGATGCAGCCTATGCCTTTATCAACTTTATGTTGAAACCCGAAAATGCTCTCAAAAATGCAGAGTATGTCGGCTATTCAACACCAAACCTACCATCTAAGGAATTACTCCCAGAGGAGAAAAAAGAAGATAAAGCCTTCTATCCAGATGCTGAAACCATGAAACACTTAGAAGTTTATGAAAAATTTGACCATAAATGGACAGGCAAATATAGCGATCTCTTCCTACAGTTTAAAATGTATCGGAAGTAGAAGTTAGCAGTTACGAAACGAATCAGTCAAGCTGGTTCGTTTTTTAGAAAAAATAGAAATCATGGTATAATAGTTTTAGGGTGAGAGTTATTAGTATTGTTTATAGCATCTCTGAAAATTTAATTCCAAAGGAGTTCAAAATGAGTCAGATTACGCAAATGCATATATATATATATATATATATAACCTAATAAAAAAATGCAAAAAATATAGATTGAAACCTACTGAAAATCCAGTAGGCTTTTTGCGTTTCTTGGAGGTATCTAATGGCTAAAAAGTTATTAAATATCACTGAGATTGAGGATAGAACCAAGGTTTTAGTAGAGAATATTAATAAATCGACATTCATTATTGATTTTGTTTCATTGTTTGACATTACTAAAACGACCATAACAAGAGCAAGTAAAGTGGCATCTGATGATTTTATAATAAAAAACAGATTGTATTTTCGTAAAGTTGAAAATCAGCCATTACTTGCTCTGACTGAGATTGATAAAGAGTTGGATGGTCAGGTACGTAAATCTCGATTTATTATTACAACAGATTTTCAAGAATTATATGCAAAGGATACACAGACAGGACTGACTCTAGCAATTTCTTTTAATGATTTACCAGCCCATTGTGATTTCTTCTTACCTTGGAATGGTATTGAAAAGATTGATTATGATAAGGAAAATCCTGCTGATGTAAAAGCGGCAGAGCGTTTCACCAAACTTTATGACGAACTAATTTCTATCAATCCTGAACTAGCAATCACTGAAATTGATGGTAAATCATTTAATCTATTTTTGATTCGTGTTCTTTTTCTACTATTTGCAGAAGATACAAATATCATCTCCAAGGGAGCTTTCACAAATGTTATTAAGCTGAGGACATCTGAAGATGGTTCTGACTTGAATGAGTGTGTTAGAAAACTATTTACAGTTTTAGATATGCCTGAACTTAGTCGTCAGGATTTGGAGTCGTGGTTATCAGATTTTCCCTATGTAAATGGTAAGCTTTTTTCAGAGCCACATCATGACCTTATTTTCAATAAAAGAACTCGTCAATTACTCATTGAAGCAGGGGAATTGTTAAACTGGAATGAAATCAATCCAGATATTTTGGGATCAATGATTCAAACTGTGGCAAATGCAGAAGCAAGATCAACATCGGGTATGCACTATACTAGCGTGCCTAATATTATGAAGGTCATCAAACCACTATTTTTAGATAATTTACGAGCAGCATTTACGGAATTAGAAGAACGAGCTGATTACTATATAGGAGGTGGTGATTTTAGAGAGGAACATCGTCGCAAGGAATTACGACAAATCTTACCTAAGTTAGAAGAGTTACTCACTCGTATGGCCTCCATCAAGTTTTTAGACCCTGCCTGTGGTTCTGGAAATTTCCTCATCATTACCTATAAAGAACTTCGTCGTTTAGAGATTAATATCTTAGTCAAACAGCGTGAAATTCGTGATTCTTTGAATGAAAAAGCCGTTTATCAAGGAGCATTGATTGCTGATGCATCTAAGATTTCTCTATCCCAGTTTTCAGGAATTGAATTAGATGATTTCGCTCATGAAGTAGCAAGGCTATCCTTGTATATAGCAGAACACCAGATGAATGTGGAGATGGAAGAAGCACTTGCTGATGTCCATCCAAGGCTACTCCCCTTAAGAGAAGCTGGGAATATCGTTTGTGGGAATGCCCTAAGAATTGACTGGGAAACTGTTTTGAATGCTAAGGAAGATGACGAAGTTTATATATTTGGGAATCCGCCGTATATAGGCTCTAAAAAAATGACTCTGGAACAAAAGAAGGAACTAGAAAATGTGATTTGTTCAGAAATTTCTTCTAAAAAATTAGATTATATTTCGGGATGGTTTTATAAGGCAACTCACCTTATTTATGGTAAAAATGCTCAATATGCTTTTGTAACAACAAATTCAATAAATCAAGGTGAACAAGTTTCAATTTTGTGGAATGTCCTTCTACGATATGGCCAAATTTCCTTTGCGTATCAATCTTTTAAATGGAATAATAGCGCGGCCCATAATGCAGGGGTTACAGTTACGATTATTGGATTTTCAAATAAAAATGATAAGAAAAGAATTATATATAGTGATAAGGGAGAAAGTTATGGAAAGAATATAAATCCCTACCTAACTTTTGCAGATGATATTATTGTATCTAATCACAATGATTCAGATAAGTTAAATAATTTTCCAAAAATAGTTTTTGGGAATATGCCAAGAAGTAAATATCTAATATTGACAAATGATGATAAAAATAAATTAGTTCAAAGATATCCTGAAACTGAAGTATATTTTAAAAAGTATATTGGAGCAGATGAGTATATCAATGGAAATTTTAGATATACTATTTGGATTGATCAAGATGAATATACTAAATTAAATAAGATCCAGGAATTCCATCAATTATTTGAAAATGTAAGACAAGAACGCCTGAATTCTAAGGCTGCTGGAACAAGAGAAACTGCGTCTACGCCATGGAAATTTGTACAACGAGGTGAATGGGACGATATGTTTTCTAAGGGGAAAATAGAAGGGAAGTTTCAACTGTTAGTTCCTGCTGTTACTTCAGAAGATAGAGATTATATACCAATGGGATTTGTGGGAGACGATACAATTATTTCAAATCGTTGCTATATTGTGTATGATACTCCAATTTGGTTACTTGGATGTCTTGTTTCTAAAATGCACATAAAATGGTTTCAAGCGGTCGGTGGAAAATTAGAAACTCGATATAGTTATTCAGCTGGACTAGTCTATAATACATTCCCAATTCCAGAACTTTCAGATGCTCGAAAAAATATGCTTGAAGAAGCTGTTTTTGAAATGCTGGATGTTCGAGAAGAAGAAGGTGGAACATTGGTTGAGTTGTACGGTGGTGCCAATAAACCAATGAATGACCGTCTTCGTCAAGCACATGAAAAAATTGATGGTATCGTAGAACGTGCCTATCAGCAAAAGCCTTTTGAATCAGATGAGGAAAGGCTCAGTGTCTTATTGAACCTGTATAAAGAAATGACAGAAAAGGAAGCGAAATGACCTCAAATATATTTGAAATTAATTACAATGGTACAGGTGCTAGTCAATCAAATAATGCACTTGGAATGCGTGAAATGCAGGAGCGAGTATATGCTAAGAGAACTTCTCAACACTTACTGATTAAGGCTCCTCCTGCCTCTGGTAAGTCGAGAGCTCTGATGTTTATTGCTCTTGATAAACTACATGCTCAAGGCCTGAAAAAAGCTATTATATCTGTTCCAGAAAGGTCTATCGGAAAATCGTTTCGTTCAACTAAATTGACTGAATATGGTTTTTACTGGGATTGGGAAGTGCTTCCAAAAAATAATTTGACTGAACAAGGAACCAGCAAAAGTAAGGTAAAACAGTTTGTAGACTTTATGCATTCAGAGTCGCCTGATGATAGAGTTTTAATCTGTACGCATGCCACCTTGCGTTTTGCATTTGAACAGCTGGCTGATAGTGATTTTAATGATGTTCTTTTAGCTATCGATGAATTTCATCATGTATCTCAAGACGATAATTCAGTTTTAGGAAATGCCTTGAGAAACATATTAGCCAATTCAACAGCCCATGTAGTAGCTATGACAGGATCCTACTTCCGTGGAGATTCTGTACCTATTTTGGCGCCTGAAGATGAGCAAAAATTTGATAAGGTATCCTATACTTATTATGAACAGTTGGAGGGATACCAATATCTGAAAAGTTTTGCCATGGGTTATAACTTTTATCGTGGTCGTTACACGGATGCTTTGCACGAAGTATTGGACACAAGCAAGAAAACCATTATTCATATTCCCAATGTAAACTCAGGTGAGTCAACCAAGGATAAGTATGATGAAGTTGACCGAATTTTAGACGAATTGGGGCAAGCCGTTCCAGACCCTAAGACTGGATTATGGTTGGTTACTGAGGAAACAGGTCGTGTATTGAAGGTTGCCGACCTTGTCACAGAAGAAGGGCGTGAAAAAGTGCAGGGTTACCTAAATAAGATGACCAGTTTAGATGATCTCGATATCATTATCGCACTTGGTATGGCTAAAGAAGGTTTTGACTGGCCTTATGCTGAGTATGCTTTAACGATTGGCTATCGTCAGTCGCTAACAGAAATTGTTCAGATTATAGGTCGAGTAACACGCGATAGTTCCAATAAGTTACACGCTCAATTTACCAATCTCATTTCCCAACCAGATGCTCAAGATGATGAAGTTTTCTTTGCTGTAAATAATGTTATGAAGGCTATTACAGCAAGTCTATTGATGGAGTCTGTTTTAGCGCCAAATTTCAAGTTCAAACGCAAAGACCGGGATGACCAGAAATCTTCTGGTGCCGAACTGTTTGTAAAAGGATTAAAAGAGCCGAGCACCCAAAGAACAAAAGATATCATAGAAAATGACATGAACGACTTACGTGCTAGTATCTTGCAAGAACCGCGTATCCAAACTGCGATTGCTGCAGGAACAGATGCAGAAATCATTAATAAGCAGATGATTCCAGCTATCATTAAACAAATCTATCCTGACTTAAGTGGTGCTGAAGTTGAAGAAGTTCGCCAACAGTTTATTAGTCAATCGGTTGTACAATCAGCTGAACGGAAAGAGGGAGTAGGGCAAACAGATTTCTTAAAAATGGCAGATAAATTTGTGAATATTGATGACTTATCTATTGATTTGATTGATCAGATCAATCCTTTTCAGAGAGCTTACGAAGTTATATCACGTGAAATTGATGCTCCGACTTTGCGTCTAATACAAGATTATATGGATGGTCAGAAGATGGAGTTTTCTGAAGAAGAACTTTTGATTCTTTATCCTCAAATTAAGCAATTTTTGAAAGAAAATGGTCGTCATCCAGATAAATCAAGTAACGATAAGTACGAACAGAGACTGGCTTATGCTTTGTTACAATTGTCTCAGATGAAGCTGAAGATGGAGAACGATAATGACTGATTTTAAAAATTTAGAGGATATTTTTAATGATTCTGATTTTGAAAATTTAGTATCACCTTTAAAATCTAAGAAAAAAACAGTTGCTGACCGAGAAGTTGAGAAATTTATAGAAATTGTTGACTGGATGAGAGAAAATAATGGGCATGAACCGCAAAAGTCCAGAGATATTAAAGAACGTAGTTTGTATTCACGATTGAACGGTATTAGAAAATCTCCTGATAGTATCCGAAAATTAGAACCTTATGATGAATTTGGGCTACTAAAAATAGATGTAGTTGAGTCTGATACTCCTATTTCAAGTCCTACTAGTTTAGAAGAAATTTTATCAGATGAATTGTTTGAGTCAGTGAATAGTGCTGAAAAATCTTTATTTGATGTTTCACGTTATAAACGAACGATTCAAGCGCGTGATAAAACACGAACACGTAAACGGATGGGCAATTTTGAAGATTACCAAGGATTATTTACTCGTGTTCATGATGAAATTAGTGAAGGTCGTCGTCAAGTCAGAAAGTCTGATGTGATAAAAGAAAAAGAAATTAAACCTGGTATGTTCTATGTGGATAATGGAGTAATGGTTTATGTTGTTTCTAAAGGAGAAGACTTCACTGACAAGAATGGCTATACAAATGCTGAACTTCATCTCGTATATGAAAATGGTACAGAAAATGAGAAGGCCTTACTTCGTTCTTTTGTCTCAAATTTACACGATAGAACGCGTCATGGACGCATGGTAACTGAATTAATAGAAGATGTGATGACTGGTATCAATCAAAGCCAACGAATTACAACTGGATATATCTATGTAGTGAAATCCTTGAGTAGCAATCCTCAAATTGCCAATATCAGTAATCTCTATAAAATCGGTTTTACAGAGGATCAAATTGCAAAACGGTTAGCAAATGCAGAAAGAGAAGGAACCTATCTTTATGCTCCTGTCCGTTTAGTAGCTAGTTTTGAGGTTCAGAATTTCAGCGCTCGAAAATTAGAAACGACTCTTCATCATTATTTTGTAGACAAGCAGTTAGACATAGAATTAATAGCGCCAAATGGAGAGAGTTTTGTTCCTAAAGAATGGTTTTTAGCATCGCTAGATGAAATCCAAGAAGTTATTGAAAAAATTGGCTTTGAAATTAGATTTAGATAAAGAAGTACACTATTTATAAGATTATTTAATATTTAGAGAACACAAAAGAGAAAGAGAGATAAAAAGATAACATGAAAAGAGATAATGGCGATTTGAACTTGTTTAAATTTGTAGGGATTGGGGCTGTATTGTTTTGTCTATTTATCATTATAGGGTCAAGGTTTGTTACTGTTGGTATTGATAGCAAGGAAGAGACTAAAACAGTACAAACAGAAAGCGCAGTAAGTCAAGAGGGCAAGTTACGTACTGATTTACATGATGGTACTATTTTAGGTAAGTTTTGGAATAGTAAAGGGCACTTTGTTGTGGTATATGATGAGGAAACAAAAGTTGCTAAGATTTACCCAGTGAAGGAAAAGGAATGGGTTGAGTATAGAGTAGGGGAAATGTATTAGAAATAAATTAAATATTACTACTTACATTTCAAAACTAGTAGGTGAATTTTCAAAATATCTTCTCTCTTAATTCACTACTATTGGCTTGAATCATTTCCAGTTGACGCAGACTTAAAAAAACGATATAATAAGAAAGTTGAGAATTGATTTTCAATCATCTTAGTCCAGAGAAATGGCGGTGCTGCGAGCCATCTAAGCTAGGAAGTCATGCTACTCAATCATACAATTGCATAAGAATAAGAGAATGACAAGTTCATTGAATGAAGGTGGTACCGCGGTTTTTCGCCCTTCGTGATATGAGCTTGTCTTTTGATTTTTGGAGGTGTTGATGAAAACATTTCTTGTCAAACAAAAGTTTCGTCTTGGAGGCGAACGCTTCGCTATCAAGGATGACAGGGGAGAAATCGCCTATCAGGTAGAGGGATCATTTTTTAAGATTCCCAAAACTTTTACCATCTATGATGCGACTGGTGAACAAGTCAGTCAGATCAGTAAAGAAATCTTGACCTTGCTTCCTCGTTTTGAGATTCAGCTTCGGGATGGCTCGAGTTTTGTCATTCGCAAGAAGTTGACCTTCTGGCGAGATAAGTATGAGTTTGATAATCTGGGTCTTCGTGTCGAGGGCAATATCTGGGATTTAAATTTCAAATTGCTGGATGATCGCGATCAGCTGATTGCGGAAATTAAGAAGGAACTCTTCCATTTGACCTCTACCTATAGCGTAACGGTTCAGGAGGACGCTTATGCAGACCTAGTCATTTCCCTCTGTGTCGCGATTGACTATGTGGAAATGCTGGAAAGCCAATCACATTAAACAAGTAAATAAGGAGACAATATGAAACAACTATCTAGTGCACAAGTACGCCAAATGTGGCTTGATTTCTGGGCGACCAAAGGTCACTCAGTAGAACCATCAGTAAGTTTGGTTCCTGTAAATGACCCAACTCTTTTGTGGATCAACTCTGGGGTAGCAACCCTTAAGAAATACTTTGACGGAACTATTATCCCTGAAAATCCACGTATTACCAATGCCCAAAAGGCTATCCGTACCAACGATATTGAAAACGTAGGGAAGACTGCGCGTCACCATACCATGTTTGAAATGTTGGGGAACTTCTCTATCGGAGATTACTTCCGTGACGAAGCTATCACTTGGGCTTATGAGCTTTTGACAAGCCCTGAGTGGTTTGACTTCCCTGCTGAAAAACTTTACATGACCTACTATCCAGACGATAAAGATTCATACAACCGCTGGATTGAAGTGGGAGTGGATCCAAGTCACTTGATTCCAATCGAGGACAACTTCTGGGAAATCGGTGCTGGGCCTTCTGGACCCGATACAGAGATTTTCTTTGACCGTGGAGAAGCTTTTGATCCAGAAAATATCGGTCTTCGTTTACTTGCAGAAGATATTGAAAACGACCGTTATATCGAAATCTGGAACATCGTGTTATCACAATTTAACGCAGATCCTGCTGTTCCTCGTAGTGAATACAAGGAATTGCCACACAAGAACATTGATACGGGCGCTGGTTTGGAGCGTTTGGTGGCCGTTATCCAAGGGGCTAAGACCAACTTTGAAACGGACCTCTTCATGCCGATCATTCGTGAAGTGGAGAAATTGTCTGGTAAGGTCTATGACCAAGATGGCGACAACATGAGCTTTAAGGTCATCGCTGACCACATCCGTTCACTTTCATTTGCCATCGGTGATGGTGCCCTTCCAGGAAATGAAGGTCGTGGTTATGTCCTTCGTCGTCTTCTCCGTCGTGCTTCTATGCATGGTCAAAAATTGGGTATCAACGAGCCTTTCCTTTACAAACTGGTTCCAACTGTTGGAAAAATCATGGAAAGCTACTACCCAGAAGTGCTTGAAAAACGTGACTTTATCGAAAAAATCGTTAAGAGCGAAGAAGAATCATTTGCCCGTACCCTTCACTCAGGTCAACACTTTGCCCAAGGCATCGTAGCAGACTTGAAAGAAAAAGGCCAATCTGTCATTGCTGGTTCAGATGTCTTCAAACTTTATGACACTTATGGATTCCCAGTTGAATTGACTGAAGAAATCGCTGAAGAAGCTGGTATGACTGTTGACCGTGAAGGATTTGAAGCAGCCATGAAAGAACAGCAAGAGCGTGCGCGTGCCTCAGCTGTCAAAGGTGGCTCAATGGGGATGCAAAATGAAACCCTTCAAAACATCACTGTAGAAAGTGTCTTCAACTACAATGCTAGCCAATTGTCTTCGAAATTGGTGGCAATCGTGGCTGACAATGCAGAAGTAGAAGCTGTGTCAGAAGGAACTGCCTCACTTATCTTTGCGGAAACGCCATTCTACGCTGAAATGGGTGGACAGGTAGCTGACCACGGACAAATCTTGGATGAGTCAGGTAAGGTTGTGGCTACTGTGACAAATGTTCAAAAAGCTCCAAATGGACAAGCCCTTCATACTGTTGAAGTCCTTGCACCACTTGCCTTGAACCAAGAATATACCTTGGCAATTGATAGCAATCGTCGTCACCGTGTCATGAAAAACCACACTGCGACTCACTTGCTTCACGCTGCTCTTCACAATATCCTTGGAAACCACGCAACACAAGCAGGTTCTCTTAACGAAGTCGAATTCCTTCGCTTTGACTTTACTCACTTCCAAGCTGTAACTGCTGAAGAATTGCGTGCCATTGAGCAGCAAGTTAACGAAAAAATCTGGGAAGCTCTTGAAGTGAAGACAGTTGAAACGGATATTGACACTGCTAAAGAGATGGGAGCTATGGCCCTCTTTGGTGAGAAATACGGTAAGGAAGTCCGTGTTGTTACTATCGGTGACTACTCTATCGAACTTTGTGGTGGTACCCACGTTGGCAACACTTCTGAAATTGGTCTCTTCAAGATTGTCAAAGAAGAAGGGATTGGATCAGGAACTCGCCGTATCTTGGCAGTGACTGGTAAGGAAGCCTTTGAAGCCTATCGTGAACAAGAAGATGCTCTTAAAGCAGTCGCAGCAACCTTGAAAGCACCTCAAGTTAAGGAAGTACCTCACAAGGTAGAAGGACTTCAAGAACAACTTCGTCAACTTCAAAAAGAAAATGCTGAGTTGAAAGAAAAGGCCGCAGCTGCAGCCGCAGGCGATATCTTCAAGGACGTTAAGGAAGTCAATGGTCACCGTTACATTGCTAGCCAAGTATCTGTATCTGACGCTGGTGCCCTTCGTACTTTTGCGGATAACTGGAAACAAAAAGACTACTCTGATCTTCTTGTCCTAGTTGCTGCTATCGGTGACAAAGTCAATGTTCTTGTAGCAAGCAAGACAAAAGACCTTCATGCAGGAAACCTTGTCAAAGAATTAGCACCAATCGTCGATGGACGTGGTGGTGGTAAACCAGACATGGCCATGGCAGGAGGAAGCAACCAAGCTAAAATCCAAGAATTGTTGGATGCGGTAGCAGATAAATTGTAATCAAGCAATACTCTTCGAAAATCAAATTCAAACCTCGTCAGCTTCACCTTGGATTTTATATGAGACTGACTTCGTCAGTCTTATCTACAACCTCAAAGCAGTGCTTTGAGCAACCTGCGGCTAGCTTCCTAGTTTGCTCTTTGATTTTCATTGAGTATAAAGATCTATCCATTTGGGTAGGTCTTTTTCATACTTAAAAAGCCAAATCCGATGGGATCTGGCTTGATAATCATTGAGTATTAGATTGTATTGGCTGCCCAGACACTTACCGAAGCAGCTGAGACTGGGAATTGTCCATAACCTTCTTCATTAATTGTAACTTGACCGTGGTGGTTGCCAAGCAAGTCCACAAAGGTTTGGTTAGTCCATTCTTGGCCGATAAACATTGACTTGCTGTTTTCTTGGTCATTTGAAATCAAGACTGCGATTGGGGCTTGATTTTCAGCACCTGAACGTACCCAACCGATACAGTTAGCATGGTCAAAGTAGTCTGTTTGTTCTCCATAGGCCAAATCTTTTCGGATGGCTAGGAGGCGGTCAAGGACTTCTTTGAAATCTTGTTGAGCATACTGCCCTGAAATCCCATAGTAGTCTCCGTAAAAGATACATGGCAGTCCATTTTGGCGTAATAGAATAAGGGCATAGGCTGCTGGTTTGAACCATTCTTTAACAGTCGACTCAAGGGCTTGTCCTCGTTGGGTATCATGGTTGTCGACAAAGGTTACAGCCTTGTCGGGCTTGAGTTCAACCAAGCTATCTGTGAAAATGCCACGAAGGTCGTAGTTGGAACCAGCTCGGCTAGCATCAAAGAGATTCTGGTGGAGACGAACATCGACAAGGTCAAAGCGTTCTTCCGTTTTTTCAAGATAGTCTAGATTGGCTTCCTTATCGGGATTCCAAAATTCACCAAAAACATAGAAATCGTCACCGTATTTTTCCTTCATATCGCGGATAAAATTGCGCATAAAGAAAGAGTCAATGTGTTTGACGGCATCCAAGCGGAAACCAGCAATACCAGTCGTTTCCATGAACCAGTCAGCCCAGTCATAGATGTTTTTGATAACTTCAGGATGCTTAAAGTCTAGGTCGGCATACATGAGGTAGTCGTAGTTACCGTTTTCGTTATCGACCAATTCCTCGTTGGCCCAGCCCTTGTTGTCTCCTTGAATGAGATAAATCCCAGATTTACGGCGTTTGGCATCATAGTCTGTACCGGTGAAGTGGTACCAGTGCCAGTGGAAGTCATTGTAGGTATCTTGGCGACCATCGAAGGTAAAACTAGTCCAACCATTGATGGTGAAGGGTTCTCCAAGTTCCACTGTACGGTCTACAGGATCCACTTCAATAACCTGAAAGGCTTCCATGTGATCAGCAGCAGCTTTGTGATTGAGCACCACATCGGCCATAGGTTGAATTCCTTGTGCTTTTAGGGCTTGAATGGCTTGAAGATAGTCTTCTTTAAAACCATACTTGGTGCGGACAGTTCCTTTTTGGTTAAACTCACCAAGGTCAAATAGGTCATAGACCCCATAGCCTACATCTTTTTCGTTTGTGGCCTTGAAGGCTGGTGGCATCCAGACGTGACTAATTCCCAGATCAGCTAGGTGTTGAGCATCTTCAGCCAGACGCGTCCAATGTTGACCGTCGTGGGGCAGATACCATTCAAAGTATTGCATGAGTGTTTGATTTTGCATGATGTTTCCTCTTACTTGTCAGTCTTGTTCTTTATTCTATCATAAACTATTTCTTGACGCAAACGTTTGCGTAATACTGAATAATAAGTTTTTGACTATTTTATATAAAATGTTGATTTTTAAAATGAAAGCGCTATAATAATAGTGAATTACATAGATAAAGAGAGGAGATTTCTCATGATTGAATTTCAAAATGTTAGTAAGTTGTATGGTGATAAAGAGGCCTTGAGCAATCTCAATTTGCAGATTGAAAATGGGGAGATTATGGGCTTGATTGGCCATAATGGGGCTGGAAAATCGACCACTATAAAATCTTTAGTCAGTATCATTTCTCCCAGCAGTGGTCGTATTTTAGTAGATGGTCAGGATTTATCGGAAAATCGCTTGGCTATTAAACGAAAGATTGGTTATGTAGCAGACTCGCCTGACTTATTTTTACGCTTAACGGCCAATGAATTTTGGGAATTGCTTGCTTCATCCTATGATTTGAGCAGCTCTGACTTGGAAGCTAGTTTAGCTAGGCTATTGAACGTTTTTGATTTTGCTGAAAATCGCTATCAGGTCATTGAAACCCTTTCTCACGGAATGCGTCAGAAAGTCTTTGTCATCGGAGCACTCTTGTCTGATCCTGATATTTGGGTCTTGGACGAACCCTTGACTGGTTTGGATCCCCAGGCTGCTTTTGATTTGAAACAGATGATGAAGGAACATGCACAAAAAGGCAAGACAGTCTTGTTTTCAACCCATGTCTTAGAGGTAGCCGAGCAAGTTTGTGATCGGATTGCTATTTTGAAAAAGGGGCATTTGATTTATTGTGGTAGCGTGGAGGACTTGAGGAAAGACCATCCAGATCAGTCTTTGGAAAGTATCTACCTTAGCCTTGCTGGTAGAAAAGAGGAGGTTTCAGATGCGTCTCAAGGTCATTAAAAAATTAGTTGATATCAATATCCTCTATTCATCTCAAGAAGCTAATCTGGCTAACCTACGAAAGAAGCAAGCTAAAAATCCTGGAAAAAAAGTAAATGTTTCCGCTAGAGTCCTAAGTTCTTACATTTTTTCCAGTCTCTTGATGCTTTTCATGTTTATAAATATAGCCTTTCGTTTTCCTTTTGAGGAAATACCAAGTTTTTTTAGTAGCATGGTTGCTATTTTACTGGTGCTTGCCTTTTCAACTTCTTTCACTGCATTTTACAATGTCTTTTATGAGAGTAAGGACTTGGCATCGTATAGGCCCTATGCCTTTAAAGAATCAGAGATTATAATTGCAAAAGGACTGTCTGTCCTTTTGCCAGCTCTAACTGGAATTGTACCAATCCTAGCTTATTTTCTAGTCCTCTATATTAGGCTAGCTCCTTCTCTGTGGCTGGGCTTGCCTTTGATGCTGCTGTCCTTGGCCCTATTATTTGTCTCTGTTACTTTAGTGATGGTAGTGGCAGTACATTTCTTGGCTCAGACTACGGTCTTCAGAAAGTATCAGTCTATTTTTTCGAATGTGATGATTGGGATAGGAGTTCTCATACCTTTAATATTTGTCCTCTTTCTACAGTCGACTTTTGGAAGTATTGTTGACAAAGTTAGAGACATTCCATTTCTCCTTTATCCTCTTCATCTCTTTTACAAAATAGCAGTGGAGCCTTTTTCAACAGAAGCCATCCTGGGTCTGCTCGCTTGGATAGCTTTAACTGTTTTCTTGCTTTACCTGACCAAAAAGAAGGTTTTTCCTCATTTTTATGACGTGATTCTGCTTAACAGTGAGGAGAAGGTCAAGAAAGAACGTCGCAGTAAGGAGAGGATTTCAACTACTAAAAAGGGCTTTTTCCGTATGGTTTTACGCTACCACCTCACCCTCTTGGGACAGGGAACTGGCGTGATTACAGTGCTTTTTACAAGTGCTTTCCTTCCTTATCTCATGATGATTGGTCTGATTTCCAAAATCCGAGATTCTCAGATAGTTCCAGATATTCATCCTACATACTGGTTACCCTTGTTTTTTATAGCTCTCTTTATAGCAGTTGTCAATAACAATATTACCAGCCTGCCTTCAATTGCCTTTTCCTTGGAGAGGGAAAATGTTGATTTTCTTAAGAGTTTACCCTTTGACTTTGCTCGTTATGTGAAAGTGAAATTTTGGATTATATTTGCTGTCCAGTCCTTTTTACCAGTTCTGACTTTACTTGGCCTTTCTCTATATCTAGGATTGCCCATCCTTTCGATGATTTACCTTCTTGTGGCATGGATCCTTGCTAGTATCATCCTTTCTTGCCACCATTACTTTAAGGACGTAAAAAATCTGTCAACCAATTGGAGTAGCATTACGGACTTGGTGAACCGTTCAAATCGTATAGTAGCAATTGTTTTGATCTTGGTTTATAGTGTTATATTAATGATTTTAGTCATTGGTAGCTTGTTCTTAGTTAAGTCTCTCTTCCCTGTCCTTGCCATCAGCTTGGGAGTAGGAGCTCCTATCCTCTTGCTTGGTCTTGCTATTTTTGGCTATCATTACTACCTGTCACGCATATTGGCAGAAATAGAAAAAAGATGAGCTAGTTGGTCGCCTGCTTGATAAATTTTATAAAAAGAAATGAAGCTGAGCAAAAAACCACTTCTAACTATCAAAAAACGAGTATTTCCGTAGATGGAGATACTCGTTTTTCTAGGTCATTTTTGTTATCATAACAAAAAAACGACTAGAAATTTATAACAATGTATAAATCCTATAGCATCAATTGCTTAAATTTTGGACTAGATTTTATCTATGATGTTTTGAAGGTTAATGGAGCTTGAGATGTTTGCTATTTATGGATAGTGTACAAAGTAAATTGTTACTGGCGAGCTCTCTCATGCTTTTGGGTTTGCCTTTCATCTAGTTATTCTTATAAAAATCCGTTTTATACTCAATGAGAAACAAAGAGCAAACTAGGAAGCTAGCCTCAGGTTGCTCAAAGCACCGCTTTGAGGTTGCAGATAAAGCTGACGTGGTTTGAAGAGTATTAGACTAATTCCCACTTTGGTAAGTCAAGTGGAAGTCACTTTGAGAAATTAGCCTGAAATAATTCCTATTTGTAAAACTCTGATAAGTCTTGGCTGATTTTCCAGAAATGTGGTATAATTTTTCTTATGGAAAAGATTATCATTACAGCAACTGCTGAAAGTATTGAACAAGTTAAACAACTGCTCGAAGCTGGCGTAGACCGTATCTATGTCGGTGAGAAAGATTTTGGCCTTCGTCTGCCAACAACCTTTAGTCATGACCAATTGCGTGAAATCGCTAATCTGGTTCATGATGCTGGTAAGGAATTGATCGTTGCAGTCAATGCCCTTATGCACCAAGACATGATGGACCGTATCAAGCCTTTCCTCGATTTCTTGGAAGAAATCCATACAGACTACATTACGATTGGGGATGCAGGTGTCTTTTATGTGGTCAATCGCGATGGTTATTCCTTTAAGACCATCTACGATGCTTCGACTATGGTAACTAGCAGTCGCCAGATTAACTTCTGGGGACAAAAGGCTGGTGCATCTGAGGCTGTTTTGGCGCGTGAAATTCCATCAGCTGAACTTTTCAAAATGCCAGAAATTTTGGAAATTCCTGCTGAAGTTTTGGTGTATGGTGCTAGTGTTATTCACCATTCCAAACGTCCGCTCTTGCAAAACTACTATAACTTTACGCATATCGATGATGAAAAGACTCGCAAGCGTGACCTTTTCTTGGCTGAGCCAAGTGATCCTGAGAGTCATTACTCTATCTTTGAAGACAATCATGGAACCCACATTTTTGCCAACAATGATCTTGATTTGATGACCAAATTGACAGAATTGGTAGAGCATGGTTTCACTCACTGGAAACTAGAAGGGCTCTACACACCAGGTCAAAACTTTGTTGAGATTGCAAAACTCTTTATCCAAGCGCGTAGCTTGATTCAAGAGGGCAACTTTAGCCATGACCAAGCCTTCTTGCTGGATGAAGAAGTTCGTAAACTTCACCCTAAAAACCGTTTCCTTGATACAGGATTTTATGACTACGATCCTGACATGGTTAAATAAAGTAAATGATTCGTTGAGAGAAGGAAGATGCAAACATTTCTTCTCTCAATTTTTCTTATTCTCCAATATTTTCAAAAAATCAGTAGGCTAGGATGCTCTGTTTACTGGGAATTTTAATACAAGTAACCTTCTTGAGTTTGAAAATTATCCCATGTTTGCAGGTGCCAAATGGCCCTTTTTTTGGTATAATTTTTTATAATGAAAACGATTGGTAATCGCTATGTTGTGGTTGATTTAGAGGCAACTAGCACAGGTAGTAAGGCTAAAATTATCCAAGTGGGAATTGTCGTGATTGAGGACGGAAAAATCGTCGATCACTATACGACGGATGTCAATCCACATGAACCCTTAGATGCTCATATCAAAGAACTGACAGGGCTAACTGACAAACGTCTGGCGCAAGCACCTGATTTTTCGCAAGTTGCCAGAAAAATTTTTGACTTGGTGGAGGATGGGATTTTTGTAGCCCACAATGTTCAGTTTGATGCCAATCTTTTGGCGGAAAATTTATTTTTTGAAGGCTATGAACTAAGAAATCCTCGTGTTGACACGGTCGAATTGGCTCAGGTCTTTTTCCCTGAACTGGAAAAATATAGCTTGCCGATATTGTGTCGAGAATTAGGGATTCCTCTAAAACATGCTCACACAGCCCTTTCAGATGCCCAAGCTACTGCGGAATTACTCTTATTTATACGGGAAAAGATGGCCCAGCTTCCTAAAGGTCTCTTGGAACGCTTGCTGGAAATGGCTGACGCTCTCTTGTATGAGTCCTACCTGGTTATTGAAGAAATTTATCGCAGCCAATCTATCCTGAGTTCTCCAGACTTGGTTGAAGTTCAAGGACTGTATTTCAAGAAAACTGCAGCTTCTCTGGAACCACGAAAACTATCTCAAGACTTTTCTAAAAATATTTCTCTATTGAACCTTGAAGTGAGGGAGGAGCAAGAAAGTTTTGCTAAAGAGGTTGGCTTGCTATTGAAAGATGAGCCTGTATCATTAATTCAAGCGCCGACAGGGATTGGGAAAACCTATGGCTATCTCTTACCCGCTTTGTCCCAAGTAAAAGAGCGTCAGATTGTCCTTAGCGTTCCGACAAAGATTCTTCAAAATCAAATCATGGAAGAAGAAGGTAAACGTCTCAAGGAAGTCTTCCATATAGATATTTATAGTTTAAAGGGACCACACAATTATCTGAAGTTGGATGCCTTTTATCGTTCCTTGCAGGAAAATGATGAAAATCGCTTATTTAGACGCTTTAAAATGCAACTCTTGGTTTGGCTAACAGAGACAGAAACGGGGGATTTGGATGAAATTGGGCAACTCTACCGTTACCAACATTTTCTAAAAGACCTTCGTCATGATGGGAATTTATCATCTCAAAGCTTATTTGTGACTGAAGATTTTTGGAAACGTAGTCAAGAAAGGGCACAAACCTGCAAGCTTTTAGTGACCAATCATGCCTATCTTGTAACCAGACTGGAAGATAATCCTGAATTTGTCAGTGACCGTTTATTGATTATTGATGAAGTTCAAAAAGTTTTGTTGGCTCTAGAAAATCTGCTTCAACAGACCTACGATATCCAGTCTATTGTCGATTTGATTGATAAGGCTTTACTGGAGGAGCAAAATAAGGTTCAGCAACGAATACTAGAAAGTATTCGCTTTGAGTGCCTTTACTTGATTGAACAATTTCAGTCTGGAAAATCTAAGAAAAATATCTTAGATTCTCTTGCCAATCTCCATCAATATTTTTCAGAAATAGAAGTAGAAGGCTTTGGGGAGTTGGTCCGCTATTTTACAGCTGACCGAGATTACTGGCTTGAAGCAACTGAAACGAGTCAAAAGAAAATTCAGATTTCTTCTACGAAATCATGCCGTATTCTTCTATCTTCCTTAGTGCCTGATTCATGTCAAGTCTTGGGAGTGTCGGCCACTCTTGAGATTAGTCAGAGGGTTTCTTTGGCAGACCTTTTAGGCTATCCTGAAGCCAAATTTGTCAAGGTTGAAGCTGGTAAAAAACAGGATCAAGAAGTGGTCTTGGTCAAAGATTTCCCTCTGGTGACAGAAACTTCCTTAGAAGTCTATGCCAAAGAAGTAGCTGATTTACTAGTGGAAATTCAAGCTTTCCAGCAACCAATTTTGGTTCTCTTTACTGCCAAAGACATGCTTCTAGCAGTATCGGATTTACTTCCAGTTAGCCATCTGGCCCAGTATAAAAATGGCGATGTTCATCAACTGAAGAAACGCTTTGAAAAAGGAGAACAACAAATCTTGCTTGGTGCAGCAAGTTTCTGGGAGGGAGTTGATTTTTCAAGTCATCCTTTTGTGATTCAAGTTGTACCAAGACTTCCTTTCCAAAATCCTCAAGATCCCTTGACGAAAAAGATTAATCAGGAATTGAATCAAGAAGGGAAAAATGCCTTTTATGATTATCAATTGCCGATGGCTATTATTCGTTTAAAACAGGCTTTGGGAAGAAGTATGAGACGTGAACACCAACGTTCCTTAACCCTCATTCTGGATAGAAGAATTGTTGGAAAACGATACGGCAAGCAAATTGTGACTTCTCTAGCAAAAGAAGCGACTGTTAAAACCGTCTCTCGATCCGAAGTTGATGAGGCTGTTGATAAATTTTTAAATGAACTTTGATAAATAGTATTGTATGAAAGTATAAGGTTAGTATATATGAAACGTTCTCTCGACTCTAGAGTCGATTATAGTTTGCTATTGCCAGTGTTTTTCCTACTGGTTATCGGCGTGGTGGCTATTTATATAGCCGTTAGTCATGATTATCCAAATAATATTTTGCCCATTTTAGGACAGCAGGTCGCCTGGATTGCCTTGGGGCTTGTGATTGGTTTTGTGGTCATGCTCTTTAATACAGAATTTCTTTGGAAAGTGACCCCTTTTCTATATATTTTAGGCTTGGGACTCATGGTTCTGCCGATCGTCTTTTATAATCCAAGTCTAGTTGCATCAACGGGTGCCAAAAACTGGGTATCAATAAATGGAATTACCCTATTCCAACCGTCAGAATTTATGAAGATATCCTATATCCTCATGTTGGCTCGTGTCATTGTCCAATTTACAAAGAAACATAAGGAATGGCAACGTACAGTTCCGCTGGACTTTTTATTAATTTTTTTGATGATTGTCTTTACCATTCCAGTCCTAGTTCTTTTGGCACTTCAAAGTGACTTAGGGACGGCTTTGGTTTTTGTAGCTATTTTCTCAGGAATCGTCTTGTTATCAGGAGTTTCTTGGAAAATTATTATTCCAGTATTTGTGACTGCTGTAACAGGAGTTGCTGGATTCTTAGTCATTTTTATCAGTAAGGGTGGTCGGGCTTTTCTCCATCAATTGGGGATGCCGACCTACCAAATCAATCGTATCTTGGCTTGGCTTAATCCATTTGACTTTGCCCAAACAACCACTTACCAGCAGGCTCAAGGACAGATTGCCATTGGGAGCGGTGGCTTATTTGGTCAAGGTTTTAATGCTTCTAATCTGCTTATTCCAGTTCGTGAGTCGGATATGATTTTCACGGTGATCGCAGAAGATTTTGGATTTATTGGCTCAGTCCTTGTTATTGCCCTTTACCTCATGCTCATTTACCGTATGTTGAAGATTACTCTCAAATCAAATAACCAGTTCTACACCTATATTTCCACAGGTTTGATTATGATGTTACTCTTCCATATCTTTGAGAATATCGGTGCCGTGACAGGTTTGCTTCCTTTGACTGGGATTCCCTTGCCATTCATTTCTCAAGGGGGATCGGCTATTATCAGTAACTTGATTGGTGTTGGCTTGCTTTTATCGATGAGTTACCAGACAAACCTAGCTGAAGAAAAGAGTGGAAAAGTCCGATTCAAGCGGAAAAAGGTTGTATTAAAACGAATCAAATAAGGAGAAAATAATGGTTAAAGTAGCAGTTATGTTAGCTCAGGGCTTTGAAGAAATTGAAGCTTTGACAGTTGTAGATGTCTTGCGTCGGGCAAATATCACTTGTGATATGGTTGGTTTTGAAGAGCAAGTGACGGGTTCACATGCAATCCAAGTCACAGCAGATCGTGTCTTTGATGGTGATTTATCAGACTATGATATGATTGTCCTTCCTGGCGGGATGCCTGGTTCTGCACATTTGCGCGATAATCAGGCTTTGATTCAAGAATTGAAAAGCTTCGAGCAAGAAGGAAAGAAACTGGCAGCCATTTGTGCGGCGCCAATTGCCCTCAATCAAGCAGGGCTATTGAAAAATAAGCAGTACACTTGCTATGATGGCGTTCAAGAGCAAATCCTTGATGGTCAATATGTCAAGGAAACAGTAGTGGTAGATGGTCATTTGACAACCAGTCGAGGTCCCTCTACAGCCCTTGCCTTTGCCTACGAGTTGGTGGAGCAGCTAGGAGGGGACGCAGAGAGTTTACGAACAGGAATGCTCTATCGAGATGTCTTTGGTAAAAATCAGTAAAACGGGAGTCAACCTCTCGTTTTTTTATGTGGAAAACTCAGGGAAATCATCGCTTTTTTAACGAAAAAATGGTATAATGAAAGCTATGAAAAATCACGATTATATCTGGGATTTAGGTGGAACTTTACTGGATAATTATGAAACTTCAACAGCTGCATTTGTTGAAACATTAGCGCTGTATGGTATCACACAAGATCATGACAGTGTCTATCAGGCTTTAAAGGTTTCTACTGATTTTGCGATTGAGACATTCGCTCCCAACTTAGAACATTTTTTAGAAAAGTACAAGGAAAATGAAGCCAGAGAGCTTGAACATCCGATTTTATTTGATGGAGTTTCTGACTTATTGGAGGACATTTCAAATCAAGGTGGGCGTCATTTCTTGGTTTCTCACAGAAATGATCAGGTCTTAGAAATTTTAGAAAAAACCTCTATAGCAGCTTATTTTACAGAAGTAGTCACTTCTAGCTCAGGCTTTAAGAGAAAACCAAATCCTGAGTCTATGATTTATTTAAGAGAAAAGTATCAGATTAGCTCTGGTCTTGTTATTGGTGATCGGTCGATTGATATCGAAGCAGGTCAAGCAGCAGGATTGGATACCCACTTGTTTACCAGTATCGTGAATTTAAGACAAGTATTAGACATGTAAGAAAAAGGAATAAGATGACAGAAGAAATCAAAAATCTGCAGGCACAGGATTATGATGCCAGTCAAATTCAAGTTTTAGAGGGCTTAGAGGCTGTTCGTATGCGTCCAGGGATGTATATCGGGTCAACCTCAAAAGAAGGTCTTCACCATCTAGTCTGGGAAATTGTTGATAACTCAATTGACGAAGCTTTGGCAGGATTTGCCAGCCATATTCAAGTCTTTATTGAGCCAGATAATTCGATTACTGTTGTTGATGATGGGCGTGGTATCCCAGTCGATATTCAGGAAAAAACAGGCCGACCTGCCGTTGAGACTGTCTTTACTGTCCTTCATGCTGGAGGAAAGTTTGGCGGTGGTGGCTACAAGGTCTCAGGTGGTCTTCACGGAGTGGGGTCGTCAGTAGTTAACGCCCTTTCCACTCAATTAGATGTTCATGTCCACAAAAACGGTAAGATTCATTACCAAGAATACCGTCGTGGTCATGTTGTTGCTGATCTTGAGGTAGTCGGAGATACAGATAGAACTGGAACAACAGTTCATTTTACACCGGACCCAGAAATCTTCACTGAAACAACAACCTTTGATTTTGATAAATTAAATAAACGGATTCAAGAGTTGGCCTTTCTAAATCGCGGTCTTCAAATCTCCATCACAGATAAGCGCGAAGGTTTGGAACAAACTAAGCATTACCATTATGAAGGTGGGATTGCTAGCTACGTTGAATATATCAATGAGAATAAGGATGTTATCTTTGATACACCAATCTACACCGATGGTGAGATGGATGATATCACAGTCGAAGTAGCTATGCAGTACACAACGGGTTACCATGAAAATGTCATGAGTTTCGCCAATAACATTCACACCCATGAAGGTGGTACGCATGAACAAGGTTTCCGTACGGCACTAACTCGCGTTATCAACGATTATGCTCGTAAAAATAAGTTACTGAAAGACAATGAAGACAACCTAACAGGGGAAGATGTCCGTGAAGGCTTAACTGCAGTTATTTCAGTTAAACACCCAAATCCACAGTTTGAAGGACAAACCAAGACCAAATTGGGCAATAGTGAAGTGGTTAAGATTACCAATCGTCTTTTCAGTGATGCCTTCTCTGATTTCCTCATGGAAAATCCACAGATTGCCAAACGTATCGTGGAAAAAGGGATCTTGGCTGCTAAGGCTCGTGTAGCTGCCAAGCGTGCGCGTGAAGTTACCCGTAAAAAATCTGGTTTGGAAATTTCTAACCTTCCAGGGAAACTAGCAGACTGTTCTTCTAACAATCCTGCGGAAACAGAACTCTTCATTGTCGAAGGAGACTCAGCGGGTGGGTCAGCAAAATCTGGTCGTAACCGTGAGTTCCAAGCTATCTTGCCAATTCGTGGTAAAATCTTGAACGTTGAAAAAGCTAGCATGGATAAGATTCTAGCCAACGAAGAAATTCGTAGTCTTTTTACAGCTATGGGAACAGGATTTGGAGCAGAATTTGATGTTTCAAAAGCCCGTTACCAAAAACTCGTTTTGATGACAGATGCCGATGTCGATGGAGCCCACATTCGTACCCTTCTTTTGACATTAATTTATCGTTATATGAAACCAATCCTAGAAGCTGGTTATGTTTATATCGCCCAACCACCAATCTATGGTGTCAAGGTTGGAAGCGAGATTAAAGAATACATCCAGCCAGGCGCAGATCAAGAAATCAAACTCCAAGAAGCCTTGGCCCGTTATAGTGAAGGTCGTACCAAACCAACTATTCAGCGTTATAAGGGTCTAGGTGAAATGGACGACCATCAGTTATGGGAAACAACCATGGATCCCGAACATCGCTTGATGGCCAGAGTTTCTGTGGATGATGCTGCAGAAGCAGATAAAATCTTTGATATGTTGATGGGGGATCGAGTAGAGCCTCGTCGTGAGTTTATCGAAGAAAATGCTGTCTATAGTACACTTGATGTCTAAAAAATCGGGAGAAGTAGTTCCCTTGGTCTAAAAAATATGATATAATCATTACGATTGTTTCAAGTAAAAAAGGAGTTTAATATGTCTGCTAGACTAGTAATTTATTTAATAATTGCAGTTGCAGTTTTATTGGTCATTGCCTATGCTATCGCAATCTATGTAAGGAAGCGCAATGAAAGTAAATTAGCAATTTTAGAAGAGAAAAAAGAAGAGCTTTATAATCTTCCGGTTAATGATGAAGTTGAAGCTGTAAAAAATATGCACTTGATTGGACAAAGTCAGGTGACTTTCCGTGAATGGAACCAAAAATGGGTTGACCTATCTCTTAACTCTTTTGCAGATATCGAAAATAATCTTTTCGAGGCAGAAGGCTATAACAACTCATTCCGTTTTTTCAAAGCCAGTCATCAAATTGATCAAATTGAGAGCCAAATTACTTTGATTGAAGAAGATATTGCGGCAATTCGCAATGCCTTGGCAGATTTGGAGAAACAAGAGTCTAAAAACAGTGGACGTGTTCTGCATACCTTGGACTTGTTTGAAGAGTTGCAACACCGAGTTGCTGATCATTCTGAAGAATATGGACAAGGTTTGTCTGAAATCGAAAAACAATTGGAAAATATCCAATCAGAGTTTTCTCAGTTTGTAACTTTAAATTCGTCTGGTGACCCAGTAGAAGCTGCTGTGATTTTGGATAATGCTGAAAATCATATATTGGCTTTAACACATATTGTTGATCGTATCCCAGCAATTGTAGCAACATTATCTAAAGATCTGCCTGATCAACTGGAAGATTTAGAAGATGGCTACCGTAAGCTTTTAGATGCTAATTATTATTTTGCTGAAACGGATATTGAAGCGCGTTTCCAACTGCTTTATGAAGCTCTCAAGAAAAATCATGAGAATATTGCGAAACTAGAATTGGATAATGCAGAGTATGAAAATACTCAAATCCAAGAAGAGATTAATGCACTTTATGATATCTTTACAAGAGAAATTGCGGCACAGAAAGTAGTAGAAGGTTTAGTAGCAACACTTCCTACTTATCTGCAGCACATGAAGGAAAATAATGCTTTATTGATAGAAGACATTGAGCGTTTGAGTAAAAACTATTTACTTTCTGAGTCAGATGCAAGTCATGTTCGTCGTTTACAGTCCGAATTAGAAAGCTTTGAGACTGCTATTATTGAGGCAACTTCAAATCAAGATGAACCAACTCAAGCATATTCAATTCTTGAAGAAAATCTTGAATCTTTACAGGAAAATCTTAAAGAGATTGAAGATGAACAGATTTCAGTTAGTGAGCGTCTTGCACGAATTGAGAAAGATGATATCAATGCACGTCAAAAAGCAAATGTATATGTTAATCGTCTCCATACAATCAAGAGATATATGGAAAAGCGGAACCTACCTGGTATTCCACAAACTTTCTTGAAGTTATTCTTTACAGCAAGTAATAATACGGAAGATTTAATGGCTGAATTAGAGCAAAACTTAGTCAATATAGAATCAGTTAACCGTATTCTTGAAATTGCAACGAAGGATATGGAAGAGCTTGAGACGGAAACTTATAATATTGTACAGTATGCAACCTTGACAGAGCAACTATTGCAATATTCTAATCGCTACCGCTCATTTGATGAACGCATCCAAGAAGCATTTAACGAAGCTTTAGATATTTTTGAAAAAGAATTTGATTATCACGCTTCATTTGACAAGATTTCTCAAGCATTGGAAGTGGCAGAGCCTGGTGTAACCAACCGCTTTGTTACCTCATATGAGAAAACACGTGAAACGATTCGTTTTTAATAAAAGAAAAAGATTTGATTGTGTGAGAAACAGAATCAAATCTTTTTTATAGTTGTGGGGAGATTTACTTCATTTTCTCTTGAGATTGAGTTTTTGCCCAGACTCTCTATCCCCTACCTCAAAACAGTGTTTTGAGCTGACTTCGTCAGTCTTATCTGCAGCTTCAAAGTGATGCTTTGAGCAATCTGTGGCTAGTTTTCTAGTTTGCTCTTTGATTTTTCATCGATTAGCAATAGACTTCAAAATTATAAAAACGCATAATAGCAGATGTAGAAAATCTTGCTACTATGCGTTTTATTATGGAAAGACTTAATGGATTTTTTCTCAAATCGAGTTTTTATACTCTTCGAAAATCTCTTCAAACAACGTCAGCTTCCATCTGCAACCTCAAAACAGTATTTTGAGCTGACTTCGTCAGTCTTATCTACAACCTCAAAGCAGTGCTTTGAGCAACCTACGGCTAGCTTCCTAGTTTGCTCTCTGATTTTCATTGAGTATTACTAAACTTCTTTACTTGATTGGGATTGAAATTCCAATTAATTTCTCTGAGTAGAGTGTCTTGATATTGGCCTCATCAATAGAGTCCTTATCAATTTTACGTTTCAAGAAAAATTCTTGGATAGCTTCGATTTCAGTTTCTCGAATAGCACGGTGTTTATTTGAGATGAGGATTTCATAGTGAAGCGGAGCTTGGGTAAAAATAACATCTGTATTTCCAGCAGAATAGACCTCAACAAGGGTTGCATCTGTACTTTCTAGCTGGCTTTTTACAAGTTGCGAGTGTGAGTTTGTCGTATTGATAAGCTTCATAACATTTCCTCCGATTTTCTAATACTATTATAGCACTTTTTGAATAAAGTCGCTTGATTTAGTCAATCTTATGCTGTTTTTTCCAAGATTCAATAGCCCATTTATGGCTACCACGTTTGAGATTTTCAATAGCCTCGTCAATAGGGAACCAGGCAATATGATTAAAGTCTTCTAGTGGCTTTTGCACTTCTTTAAAAGAAGTCGCTTCATAGAGATAGGCAGGATTGTAGTAGTAGGTATCACGGTGACGAGAGTAGAAATATTCGTTAGCTTGTCCGTAATAAGTACCAATTTCAGCTGTGAAGCCAAGCTCTTCAATCAATTCACGTTTTAGGGCTTCCTGATGGTTTTCACCTGCTTCAATTTCTCCACCTGGTAAGAACCAAGCACCATTTGGTGCTTGAACAAGAACAATTTGTTTTTGTTCAGTGTCAGGGATAACAGCATATACGCCATAACGAGCAACATAGTCAGTATTCGCTTTTTTTTCTCCGAAAGTTGGGTTTGCCATTGCATTTTCCTCATTATCTAGTATCTTTATTATTATCATAATGTACAAAGGGCAAGCTGTCAAGAAATTACAGTTATTTTAGTAAAAAAAGGAGCAGAAAATTTTCATTTTCTACTCCTTTTCTATAGGATTTATTTTTCTGTTTCAGAAGCTTTCACTTCAGCTTTTTTAGCAGATTTAATCTGAATCTTGCCCTTGCTGGTCATAACTGCCTTAAGGTCTTTTTCACTTGGATTTTCAAGGTAGTAGTCAGTGATTGCGTCCTCAATATAGTCTTGAATAGTACGACGAAGTGGGCGTGCTCCCATTTTTGGATCATAACCGAGGTCAACTAATTTTTCCTTGACCTTTTCAGTTACATCTAAATGAATATTGTTCCTAGAAAGGCGTTTGTTAACGTCTGCTAGCATAAGCTCGACAATCTGAAGGAGGTTATCTTTGCTGAGAGCCTTAAATTCGATAATACCATCAAAACGGTTCATAAACTCTGGGCTAAAGAAGTTACCGAGTTCACCGAGAACAGAGTTGGTACGTCCTTCGCGAGCAGCCCCAAATCCAACGCTGGCTTCTGCCTTACCTGTACCTGCATTTGAAGTCATGATGATGATGGCATCCTTGAAGCTAACGGTACGTCCTTGTCCATCTGTCAAACGACCATCGTCCAAGACCTGGAGGAACATGTGCATAACATCTGGATGGGCTTTCTCTACTTCATCCAAGAGAATAAGAGAATAGGGATTACGACGGATTTTTTCAGTTAATTGTCCAGCCTCATCGTAGCCAACATAACCTGGAGGGGCGCCGACCAACTTAGCTACGCTGTGTTTTTCCATGTATTCGCTCATGTCAAAGCGAATCATGCTATCAGCAGAACCAAAAAGTTCAATGGCTAGTTGTTTGGAAAGTTCTGTCTTACCGACCCCAGTTGGTCCGACAAAGAGGAAGCTTCCAATTGGACGGTTAGGCGTACCGAGACCGACACGATTACGGCGAATAGCCTTAGCGATCTTATCGACAGCATCGTCTTGCCCAATAACATGAGACTTGAGGTCTTCAGCTAGATGGATAAGTTGAGATTGTTCTTTCTCTTTCAAATCGCCAACAGGAATATTGGTTTTCTGCTCGATAATGTGCTCAATAGTTTTCTCGCTTATGATAGGTGTATCTTGGTCTGTGACCTTTTTCTTTTGCATTTCCTTATACTTGGCAATCTGGTCGCGGAAATAAGCCGCCTTCTCAAAATCTTCTTCTCGTGTAGCTTGAGATTTAAGATTTTCAGCCTCAATCAAGCGTTGATCAATCACTTTAGGATCGACAAAATTCAAGGTCAAGTTCATTTTAGAACCAGCTTCATCTAGGAGGTCAATGGCCTTGTCAGGCAAGAAGCGATCTTGGATGTAACGATTGGAAAGAGTTGCAGCAGCTTCAATCGCAGCATCGGTATATTGAACGTGGTGGTAGTCTTCGTATTTCTTTTGAATCCCTTTGAGGATAGTGATTGTTTCCTCCACCGTTGGTTCATCGACTTTAACAGGCTGCATACGACGTTCTAGGGCCGCATCTTTTTCAATGATACGGTATTCATTGAGGGTGGTAGCACCGACCAGTTGCAGTTCGCCACGAGCAAGAGCTGGTTTGAGGATGTTTCCTGCATCCATATTGCCATCGCCCGCAGAACCAGCACCAACAATTTCATGGATTTCATCGATAAAGAGGATGATGTCCTCACGTTTGCGAATTTCTTCCATGAGTTTTTGCATGCGTTCTTCAAATTGTCCACGGATCCCTGTTCCTTGAACCAGGCTAACCACATCTAGACGGATGACTTGTTTACCTTGGAGTTTATGTGGGACATCACCATCGACTATTTTCTGAGCTAGACCTTCGACAACGGCCGTTTTTCCGACACCTGGTTCACCGATAAGGACAGGATTATTCTTGGTTCTACGATTGAGAATCTCAATGACACGGATAATCTCATCGTCGCGCCCAATAACGGGATCTATATCTCCACGACGGGCAATTTCAGTTACGTTGATACCAAATTCTTCCAGTAGGCCTTTTTCTTGGCTTGGTAGAGGAGTTTGAGCAGGTCCACGATTTTGAGAACCATAACCGCCGTTTCCACCGTAACCTCCACCTGATTGGGTTGGGGGAATTGGAGGAGTATTGTTAGAAGGCCTGAAATTGTTTAGGTCATTGAAGAAATCACCAAAGGGATCAAAGTCACGATTGTTCAGATCCGTCATACCTTTAAAGAGGCTATTGTTAGGATCTGTCTTGATAATCTTATAGCAGTTTTGACAGAGGTCAATTTGTTTTTGTTTTCCATTGAGATTGGTGTAAAGATGAATTGTTGAGTCGTTAATTTTACAGTTTTGACAAAGCATACATCTACCTCATTTCTTTCTTTATCCTGATCTGTTCAAAGGTCAAAAATAGTCAAATTTCTATACTCTCATTATAACAGGATTGGGGTGTAAAGCAAGTAAAAAGATTGAAGCTTTGAGAAGTTGTTACAATGAAAATTTTTGAGATTTTAGGGAATAAAAAAATCCTATTTGTGAGACAAAAAGGATTTTGGTTAGACATGCAGGGTGTAATCCCAGCTTGTTTTGTATTAGTAAAGGAGTTCGTAAATCTCCATTGCAATCAAGTCAATGCTATCAAAAGTATAAGTTTCGCGAGCTTCTACATCACGAAGGGTAAAGATTGATCCATTTTCTTCGTCGTGGCTGTATGCAACTTCTGCAACAACAACTCCTTCGCGTTCAAAATTACGTTTTAAATTTCCGCCGTCTTTTGCCATTGCTTCAAGGCGGTTGATGATTCTAACCAAATGTGATTCCATTTTGATTCTCCTTCATTTCTTATCGTTACTATTTTACCATAAAGGAGGCCAACTTGACTAGAAAAAACTAAGATTTCTCGCTAATTCTACTAGCTTAAAGTTTTTTTGAATAAATCGGATAAAAAGTTTGAATTTTAATTCAATACATGTTATAATCATACAGTATTCTATTTTAGAAAGCAGTGTAACTATGAATTTTTCTTTTTTACCTAAGTATTTACCTTATTTTAACTATGGGGCTGTTGTGACGGTTCTCATTTCTATCTGTGTTGTCTTTTTGGGAACTATTTTGGGTGTTGTCTTGGCTTTTGGGCAACGTTCAAAGTTTAAACCGCTTGTTTGGTTCGCCAACTTGTACGTTTGGATTTTCCGTGGGACACCGATGATGGTTCAGATTATGATTGCCTTTGCCCTTATGCACATCAATGCTCCGACTATTCAGGTTGGAATTTTAGGTGTTGACCTTTCTCGCTTGATTCCAGGGATTTTGATTATCTCTATGAACAGTGGTGCTTATGTTTCTGAGACTGTTCGTGCTGGGATTAATGCGGTTCCAAAAGGTCAGCTAGAGGCTGCCTATTCTTTAGGGATTCGTCCTAAAAATGCGATGCGCTATGTGATTTTGCCACAAGCTATAAAAAATATCTTGCCAGCATTGGGGAACGAATTTATCACTATTATCAAGGATAGTTCCCTCTTATCAGCTATCGGTGTTATGGAGTTATGGAACGGGGCTACAACAGTTTCTACAACAACCTATCTACCTTTAACACCACTTTTATTTGCAGCCTTTTATTACTTGATTATGACTTCTATTTTGACAGTAGCCTTGAAAGCTTTTGAAAAACGTATGGGACAAGGAGATAAGAAATAATGACAGAAACTTTGATAAAAATTGAAAATTTACATAAATCATTTGGAAAAAATGAAGTATTGAAGGGCATCAACCTCGAGATTAAAAGAGGAGAAGTTGTCGTTATCATCGGTCCTTCGGGGAGCGGGAAATCTACCTTGCTTCGCTCTATGAATTTGTTGGAAGAAGCGACTAAAGGGAAGGTTATCTTTGAGGGAGTCGATATTACGGACAAGAAGAATGACCTGTTTGCCATGCGTGAGAAGATGGGCATGGTTTTCCAACAATTTAATCTCTTTCCTAATATGACTGTGATGGAAAATATCACCTTGTCACCTATCAAGACCAAAGGTGAGAGCAAGGCTGTTGCTGAGAAGAGAGCCCAAGAGCTTTTGGAAAAAGTTGGTTTGCCAGATAAGGCAGATGCTTATCCACAGAGTTTGTCAGGTGGCCAGCAACAACGGATTGCCATCGCGCGTGGGTTGGCCATGGAACCTGATGTTTTGCTCTTTGACGAGCCGACTTCAGCTCTGGACCCTGAGATGGTTGGAGAAGTTCTAGCTGTTATGCAAGCCCTTGCCAAGTCAGGAATGACCATGGTTATCGTAACACATGAGATGGGATTTGCCCGTGAGGTGGCAGATCGTGTCATCTTTATGGCAGACGGTGTGGTTGTTGAAGACGGAACACCAGAACAGATTTTTGAACAAACTCAAGAACAACGGACTAAAGACTTCTTGAGTAAGGTTTTATAATCTATTTTAAAATTTCAAGACAAGATTAATGGAAAGCTCGACCCGAGCTTTTTCTTATAGTTTGAAACTATAGGATGACCTAGTCAAGAAGTGTTAGAGCTACATTGTATTTTTTGGTATAATTAAAGATATTTGTAAGAAAAGAGAAGTGATATGACACAGATTATTGATGGGAAAGCTTTAGCGGCCAAATTACAGGGACAGCTGGCTGAAAAGACTGCAAGATTAAAGGAAGAAACAGGTCTAGTGCCTGGTTTGGTAGTGATTTTGGTTGGAGACAATCCAGCCAGCCAAGTCTACGTTCGCAACAAGGAGAGGTCAGCTCTTGCGGCTGGTTTTCGTAGCGAAGTAGTGCGAGTTCCAGAGACCATTACGCAAGAGGAATTGTTAGACTTGATTGCCACATACAATCAAGATTCAGCTTGGCATGGGATTTTGGTCCAGTTACCATTACCAAAACATATCGATGAAGAGGCGGTTTTGTTGGCCATTGACCCAGAAAAGGATGTGGATGGTTTCCATCCTCTAAATATGGGACGCCTTTGGTCTGGACATCCAGTCATGATTCCATCAACACCTGCAGGAATTATGGAAATGTTTCATGAATATGGGATTGACTTGGAAGGTAAAAATGCGGTGGTCATCGGTCGTTCAAACATTGTTGGAAAACCCATGGCCCAGCTTCTTTTGGCCAAGAATGCTACAGTGACCTTGACCCACTCACGCACCCATAATCTCGCTAAGGTTGCTGCAAAAGCGGATATTCTTGTGGTCGCAATCGGTCGTGCTAAGTTTGTGACTCCTGATTTTGTGAAACCAGGTGCGGTAGTCATTGACGTTGGGATGAACCGCGATGAAAATGGTAAGCTCTGTGGGGATGTTGATTATGAGGCGGTTGCCCCACTTGCTAGCCACATCACGCCAGTTCCTGGAGGTGTTGGTCCTATGACAATTACTATGCTGATGGAGCAAACTTATCAAGCAGCACTTAGGACATTGGATAGAAAATAAGAGAAAAATTTTCTGAGAAAAGTGTATTTTCTATATCTATATCTAAAATGGCAGAAATGAATATTAAATTTTAGAAATAAGTTTATAAAAGGAGGTATGCGCCTCCTTTTTGTTGTATAATGGAGTGAGGTGATTAGATGATTTTAAAAATTTATAATGGGGAATATAGTTTACAATGGGATGGAATATACTACTTAGCACTAATTGATTATCCAAATATTCAAGAGTGGGAATTAGAAAAAATTGCTAAATTTATAGCTTACGAAAAACTTCATAAACGTCAAACAACTATTGAGTGTGCTGATTCTTGTTTAAAAAAAGAAATTTTAGATTACATCTTTCAGCATCCCTTTCTGCCACCATTTACCCCTACAGATAAAATAGTAGCCTCGACTTATGATCTACATAAGAGGTTAGTGACTTCAGACTACTGTAGTCATACTACGACTATAAATGTAGCGATTTCTATCTTTAAAACAGGTCAGCTCTTATCTGCTGTGAAAGCCTTTGGGCGAGATGCTGAGGAGTTGGTTTTGGATAGTCGAAATGCTGCATCGGATCCGATAGATTATTTTGACTATGTCATGTTAGGGTGGTCAAATACAAGTTCTGGTTATCGATTAGCGATGGAGCGTTTATTAGGACGGGCACCGTCTGAGGAGGAATTGCAAGAAAAGTTCATTCCTGGCGTTAGTTTTCATTTTCTGTATGAAGAATTAATTCAAGCACCAGGTTATATGTTTGATGGCTACCATGTTGCAAAAATTAAGGACATGTTGAATTTATTTAGTGAGTTGTATATTTGTGTTATTCCAACTCATAATAAGAGCCAATTTGAAAATATTATTCCAACTAAAATACAAGATAGGGTGCATTATCTTGACTATGCTGGAGAAGGTTTGGAGGAGTGGGTTAAAAAAGTATATCGGATTGTTTTAAAACGATCAGGTAAAGGATAGTTGAGGAAAAACGATGAGAGTGATTGAGCAAGCATTATTAGAAAAAGTCATTATTGAACGTTCTCGTACCAGTCATAAAGGAGACTACGGTCGTCTGCTGTTGCTGGGTGGGACTTATCCTTATGGTGGTGCCATCATCATGGCTGCTTTGGGAGCTGTAAAAAGCGGTGCAGGATTGGTAACTGTTGGAACAGATAGGGAAAATATTCCAGCTCTGCACAGCCATTTACCTGAGGCTATGGCCTTTGCTCTTCAAGACCAGCGATTGTTAAAAGAGCAATTGGAGAAGGCAGAGGTTATCTTGCTGGGGTCTGGTTTACGAGATGATGCTTTTGGAGAAGATCTAGTTAAACAGGTCTTTAATGGCTTAAGACAAAATCAGATTTTGATTGTAGACGGAGGTGCCTTGACCATCCTTGCTAGAACAAGTTTGTCATTTCCGTCTAACCAGCTTATCCTAACTCCCCACCAAAAAGAATGGGAAAAGCTGTCTGGAATTACGATTAAAAGGCAAAACGAAGATACAACATCTAGTGCCCTGACTTCCTTCCCTCAAGGAACAATTTTGGTAGAGAAAGGTCCAGCTACTCGTATTTGGCAGGTTGGCCAATCTGATTATTACCAGTTACAGGTTGGCGGTCCCTATCAGGCGACTGGGGGAATGGGAGATACTCTGGCTGGGATAATCGCAGGATTTGTAGGCCAATTCCGACAGGCCAGTCTCTACGAACGTGTGACAGTAGCGACCCATCTCCATTCAGCTATTGCTCAAGAACTAGCTCAAGAACATTATGTGGTCTTGCCAACGGAAATTAGTAATTGTCTTCCTAAAGTAATGAATAAAATATCTCAAAAAAGACTGGGATAAAATTCAATTTTAGGAGAAAACGAAGTAAATATTACCACAATAAAACGCATAATATCAAGTTTTTTTAATACCTGATACTATGCGTTTTTGACTTTAAAGCCTTTTTGGTCTGTTTCTATTTTGGAGCAATCTTTTGCTCAGTATGTTTTATAATTTCTCGTTGATAAATCGGATAAACTGATTCCACCAAACTTTTAAGAAGAAGGCTTTTTCAACTTTCTTTTCTGCTACCATTTCGAAACTAGGACGTTCTGTGGTAATGTAACCTTGACCAATCAAATCCTTGTCTTCGTAAGTCAAATGGCCAACTACTGTTCCAGCTTCAAGTGGTGCGAGGATTGCTTTAGAATCAGGTGTGAATTGAATAGATTGGGAAGATTGATCCCCAACACGTTCAATTAGATAGATATCCTCTGGGGCCACTGCAGTGACCGTATCTTCTTTTCCATCTTGTACGGAGATTTTGCTATCTTGATAGGCATCGCCTTTTTGCACGATTTTACGAAGTGTGAATGTAGAAGAAATATAATCCATTAGGGAAGATGTAGCTGTAAAGCGAGCGTAGGGATTATTGTCTTGATGATCTGCATTTAAAACAACTGTGATAACCCTCATGCCTTTTTCGACAGTAGTACCAACAAAAGATTCTCCAGCTTTGTCTGTTGTTCCTGTTTTAAGGCCATCAAAACCACCTCGATAAGCAGGCATGCCTTCTAACATGTAGTTGGTAGAAGTGATTGTCATTCCAGCAAAAGTAGAAGAAGGTTTTTTGGTAATTTCTAAGACTTGTGGGTATTTTTTGATGAGGTTACGAGCAACGATAGCAACATCATAAGCACTGAGCTTATTTTCATCATCTTTATTAGACCCTGGGTAAATATTATCTCCGAGAGTTTCGTTGTTCAGACCAGTTGTATTGACAACAGTGGCATCTTTGATTCCCCATTCCAAGAGTTTTGCTCGCATCATATCAACGAAGTTTTTTTCTGAGCCAGCAATTTTCTCAGCTAGGGCAATAGCGGCGCTGTTGGCACTAGATACCAGAGTTGCTTCAAGTAACTCTTCGACAGTATAATTACGGGCCTCCATAGGAACATTACTGGCTTCTGAATTTGTCGTCAATTGATAAGGATAATCAGAAATATCTACTGGGGTGGATAGTGTGATACTTCCATTTTTGAGTGCTTCATAGACCAGGTAAACGGTAAGTAGTTTTGTTATAGAAGCAATTTCGACAGGTTGCGTTGCATCTTTTTCATATAGAATTTTACCAGTATTGGCCTCAACAGCAATCGCATGTTTAGCAGCAATATTAAAATCTTGGGCAGCAACAGTAGATGCTGCCCAAATTACGGATAGACTTAAGAGAGTTAAAATGATTTTTTTCATAGTAAGTTTATTCTAACATAAAGAAAAAAATATTCCCAGTTTCATGATAGAAGAAAGAAGCTTTTTTGAAAGTATGGTAAAATAGATGAATGGAGGTAGCTCATGTTTCGTAAGAATAAATTATTTTTTTGGACCAGTGAGATTTTATTATTAACAATCATTTTTTATTTATGGAGAGAGATGGGGGCTATTATCACGCCTTTTGTAAGTGTCGCAAACACCATCATGATTCCTTTTCTTCTAGGTGGTTTTTTATATTATTTGACCAATCCTATTGTAAATTTTTTACAAAAATATTTCAAAATTAATCGTATCATTGGTATTCTACTAACCTTGTGTGCCTTGGTTTGGGGTCTTGTCATTGGGGTAGTCTATCTGTTACCGATTTTGGTCAATCAATTGACCAGCTTGATTGCGACTAGCCAGACTATCTATAGTCGTTTACAAGATTTGATTGTGGATTTATCTACTTATCCAGCCTTTCAAAATTTGGATATTCAAGCGACGATTCAACAATTAAATCTGTCCTATGTAGATATTCTACAAAATATCCTAAATAGTGTTACAAATAGTGTCGGAAGTGTTATATCAGCTCTCTTTAGTACCGTTTTGATTATTATTATGACCCCCGTGTTTTTGGTTTATTTTTTGTTAGATGGTAACAAATTTTTACCGATGCTTGAGCGCACTGTTTTAAAGAGAGATAAGTTGCATATTGCAGGTCTTTTAAAGAATTTGAATGCGACAATTGCTCGCTATATCAGTGGAGTCGCAATTGATGCCATTATTATCGGTTGTTTGGCCTTTATCGGATATAGCGTGATTGGTTTGAAATACGCTTTGGTCTTTGCCATCTTTTCAGGATTGACCAATCTCATTCCTTATGTGGGACCAAGTATTGGCTTGATTCCGATGATTATTGCCAATGTCTTTACGGATCCTCATAGAATGCTAATTGCAGTTGTTTACATGCTGATTATTCAGCAAGTGGATGGGAACATCCTTTACCCTCGAATCGTTGGAGGAGTGATGAAGGTTCATCCAATTACGATTTTAGTATTACTTTTGTTATCAAGTAATATCTATGGCGTCATTGGTATGATTGTAGCAGTACCAACATATTCTATCTTAAAAGAAATTTCTAAGTTCTTATCACGTTTGTATGAAAATCATAAAACAATGAAAGAACGAGAAAGAGAATTAGCTAAGTAAAAGTCAGGAAATTCCTGATTTTTTTTTTCTTTAGGTAAATTATAGGAGTAGAAGTGCCATTTATATTGGCCGATTAAGAATAATTCACAAAAACTTTGTAAAACACTTGCAATTTAGCTGAAATTTGATAAAATAGTAAGGAAAGTTAGACTGTATTGCCTACTGTCTATCTATAAAATATATTTTATTGGAGGCTTTTACTCAAATGGCAAAAGAAAAATACGATCGTAGTAAACCACACGTTAACATTGGTACTATCGGACACGTTGACCACGGTAAAACTACCCTAACTGCAGCTATCACAACTGTTTTGGCACGTCGCTTGCCTTCATCAGTTAACCAACCTAAAGACTATGCGTCTATCGATGCTGCTCCAGAAGAACGCGAACGCGGTATCACTATCAACACTGCGCACGTTGAGTACGAAACTGAAAAACGTCACTACGCTCACATCGACGCTCCAGGACACGCGGACTACGTTAAAAACATGATCACTGGTGCCGCTCAAATGGACGGAGCTATCCTTGTAGTAGCTTCAACTGACGGACCAATGCCACAAACTCGTGAGCACATCCTTCTTTCACGTCAGGTTGGTGTTAAACACCTTATCGTCTTCATGAACAAAGTTGACTTGGTTGACGACGAAGAATTGCTTGAATTGGTTGAAATGGAAATCCGTGACCTATTGTCAGAATACGACTTCCCAGGTGACGATCTTCCAGTTATCCAAGGTTCAGCTCTTAAAGCCCTTGAAGGTGACTCTAAATACGAAGACATCGTTATGGAATTGATGAACACAGTTGATGAGTACATCCCAGAACCAGAACGTGACACTGACAAACCATTGCTTCTTCCAGTCGAAGACGTATTCTCAATCACTGGACGTGGTACAGTTGCTTCAGGACGTATCGACCGTGGTATCGTTAAAGTCAACGACGAAATCGAAATCGTTGGTATCAAAGAAGAAACTCAAAAAGCAGTTGTTACTGGTGTTGAAATGTTCCGTAAACAACTTGACGAAGGTCTTGCCGGAGATAACGTAGGTGTCCTTCTTCGTGGTGTTCAACGTGATGAAATCGAACGTGGACAAGTTATTGCTAAACCAGGTTCAATCAACCCACACACTAAATTCAAAGGTGAAGTTTACATCCTTACTAAAGAAGAAGGTGGACGTCACACTCCATTCTTCAACAACTACCGTCCACAATTCTACTTCCGTACTACTGACGTTACAGGTTCAATCGAACTTCCAGCAGGTACTGAAATGGTAATGCCTGGTGATAATGTGACAATCGACGTTGAGTTGATCCACCCAATCGCCGTAGAACAAGGTACTACATTCTCTATCCGTGAGGGTGGACGTACTGTTGGTTCAGGTATGGTTACAGAAATCGAAGCTTAATTCGATTTAGTTCCCAGAAGAACAATTATTTAAGTCAGACATTAAAAGAATCTTGCTATGCAAGGTTCTTTTTTTAAAGTAAAAAGATAGACCTGGTAAAGTCCAGATCTATCTAATAAGTTATTTCCAAGTGACTAGTTCGCTCCAAACGCTAACATTCGATATAGTAGAGGTTTGACCAGCAGGAACCCATTTGTTGGTGCCTAAGTATCTAACTTCTAATTTACGAACATTTACTGTGTAAGATGCTTTTAGTCTAATATAACCATAAGTGTAGGGTGGTACGTTATGGGAGACTGAGTGATTTAAACTAAGTCCAAATCCAGACTCAGGAGCAGAAAAGCCAACACCTGCACTTATAGTTAGGGTAGCTCCAGCTTTTCCACCATAGGCAGTTGAACTTCGAGCTCCTGATGTGGCACTGCTCTTGTAAGAGTAAGAGTAGCTAGTTCTATAGTCTGCAACACCAGTTGCATTAGAACGAGTCTGATACATAGATTTAGACTCCAAATAGGTATCCCTAAGTTCAGTCGTATAAAATGACAATAGCTCTCCTGTGTTGATATCTTTTACAACATGATTAGATACAATTTCATAATTTGTACCAGGATAGACATCAGCAAAAACCGTAGATGTTGAGACTAAGAATACTAGACTTGATAGAACAGCGAAAAACAATATTTTCAGTTTAATCATAAAATATTTCCTTTCGTCATGATCAAAAGATTATTTTTTCAATCCTTTGAAAGTCATAATGCAACCCAAAACGATACTGAGAGTTCCTATAGGTCTCCAATATAGTTGCCAAAAGAATAAATTTATCGTTTCTTTCAGTGTATCATCGGGTCCGCCATAATAGGGGTTGATGTGAAATAATAAAAAACCAAAACATAAAACTATGATTCCAGTTAAGAATAAAATGTCCTTATTTACTTTCCTCATAAAACCTCCTTTTATTTAATTTAAAGCGCTTTCTATTATTAGTATACGTCAAAAAAATAAAAAAACAAGTCTATTTATTTATTAATTTATATGGTATAATAGAATAGTTGGAGAGTTTTTCTATAGTTTTAAAATGCTGATATGAAACACCTCATATTTTACAAAATAAAAATCTCTCGTTCAAATAAGAGCAATGGAAAAATAAACTGCATCCCAAAACTTAGATTTTTTCTGTCTGATTTTTGGGATGCAGTTCACTTTTTACTACAAATATTATGTAGTTTTACAAAAAAAGAAGCTAGATAAAAACTCAATTTTAGGAGAAAATGAAGTAAATCTTCTCACAATAAAATGCATAATATCAAGTTTTTTGCACACATGATATTATGCGTTTTTGATTTTAAAGACTTTTTGCCCAGCCTCAATGAGGGATTTATTTTACATAGAGTTCTTGATTTTTTAGGACAATTTCTCGTACACTTGCAAACTTCTTAAGTTTTTTGATTTCTTCAGGATGAGTGACGAGAGTGATAACATAGCCTTCTTTACCCATGCGACCTGTACGGCCAGCACGGTGAGTGTAAGTTTCAATATCTCTAGGAACATCAAAGTTTACGACGCATTCTAGACTATCGATATCAATTCCACGAGCCAAAAGGTCTGTTGCAAGGAGTAGGGTTAGTTGCTTATCTTTAAACTTTTCTAAGATGACTTTTCTAAATTTGACATTGACATCACTAGCGAGGGAAACAGCCAAGATATCACGATATTGTAATTTTTCTTCTGCGCTTCCAAGGTCTGATAGGCTGTTAAAGAAGACAAGACCTCGGAAATCCTCTACATGAGACAGTTTTCGTAGCATATCCACACGATGGCGTTGCTCCACTTGCATGTAGAAATGTTGGATGTTGTCCAATTTTTGGTCAGAAAGATCAATGGTACGTGTGTTAGGAACAATCTTTTCTTGGTCAAACTTGGTTGTCGCACTCATGTAGACCAGTTGGTGATCGCGAGGTGCGTAGTGAGTGATTTTCTCGACAAAGTGTATCTGAGAATCATCTAGCAATTGGTCGAATTCATCCAGGATGATGGTTTCCACATTCATCATCTTGATTTTTTTCAATTTAATTAGTTCAAAGATACGACCAGGAGTTCCAATAAGAATTTCTGGTCCTTTTTTGAGGCGTTCAATCTGGCGTTTCTGACTTGAACCTGATAAGAAGAGTTGGGCAGTTAAGCCGATGGCTTCAGCCCACGTTTTACATACATCAAAAATCTGTCCAGCCAGTTCTGTATTAGGTGCTAGAATCAAGAGTTGTTGGGCTTTTTTCTTTTGTAGTCTGAGAAGACTTGGTAGGAGGTAAGCTAGGGTTTTGCCAGTTCCTGTTGGGCTTACTCCTAGAAGATTTTCTCCTGCAAGAAGTGGTTCAAATAGTTGAGTTTGAATGGGGGTGAATTCCTGGAAACCGAGTTGGTTGCTCAGTTCTTGCCATTCAGTCGGTAGTTTGGTTTTCATTTTTCTTCCTCAAATCTAATGCCAGCAGTCTGGCGCATGGTATATAGTAGCTCATGAACTGAACTTGCATCTTCCAGCCAAGTTTGGTAGAGATTCAGATCTGGCTGATGGAGCATGTGTGCAAATGCAGCGACTTCATCAGTCATCGTATGAGGAGCCTGTTGGATAGGGAGTTGGACTTGATTTCCTTGATGGTCGGTAAAAATAGCCGAACGAACATGCTCAATTGTGTTGAGCGTCAGGGTTCCATCTGTCGTATAAATCTCGCAAGGAAGATTGGAAGTGATGTTTTTCCCAGCCTTGATATGGACTTGAAAATCAGGGTAGAAGAGGATGCCGTCTCCATTTAGGTCAATGCTATTGTCAAGCTGTTGAGCCTGATAGGTGGCGTTCTCAGCTTTTCCAAAGAGACGAACGGCAGCGTAGAGAGGATAAATCCCCAAATCCATAAGCGCTCCACCAGCAAAACGATCTGAAAAAACATTTGGTGTCAGTCCAGCTAACAAATCTGGCATTTTGGAAGAATACTTGGCATAGTTGAAATCTGCTCCCAAAATTTGTTTGTCTGCTAAAAAGTTTTTGATAGTAGTAAAAGCTTTTTCATGGTAGTTCCGAGCTGCTTCGAAGATAAAACAGTGATTTTTCTTAGCTGTTTGAATCAAATCCAGCCATTCTTGTGGCTGAGCGACAGCTGGCTTTTCAAGAATGACGTGTTTACCTGCAGATAATGCAGTTTTTGCCTGAGCAAAATGCAAGGAGTTTGGACTAGCAATATAGACCACATCAAAGGAGCTCTTGAAGAAGTCTTCTAATTGATCAAAGAGTTGGATATCCTGATAGCGAGAAGCAAAGGTTGCTGCAGTTTCTAGTTTTCTAGAATAGACTGCGACCAACTGGTATTCTCCACTGGTATGGGCTGCTTCTATGAAGTGATGGCTGATAGCGCCTGTTCCGATGACACCTAATTTTAGCATAAATACTCCTTTTCCGATTTCAAATCCTTCTTTCATTATAACATAGATAGACGGGACTATCCAACAGAGGGTGAAAAATTTCAAATAAGCTACTAGGCCTTTTCCAAAGAAAGTGGTACAATAATGAGATGAGTAAATGAAATGGGAGGGAAAATGAGATTATTACCTATAAGAAAAATATCACGTCAGTCTAAGAGGCTAGCGCTTTTTTTGACTTTTTGTGCAGGATATGTAGACGCCTATACTTTTATTGTGCGAGGGAATACTCTTGTAGCTGGACAAACTGGGAATGTAGTCTTTCTTTCAGTAGAATTAATTCAAAATAATGTTTCAGATGTTAGGGACAAGGTTCTCACTTTGCTAGCTTTTATGATGGGGGTCTTTTTATTAACTGTTTATAAGGAAAAATTGAGAATTGTGAAAAAGCCAATTCTGTCACTGATTCCTTTGGCAATCTTATCAATCATTATTGGTTTTGTGCCCCAAACTGTAGATAATATCCATCTAGTGCCGCCCTTGGCCTTCTGTATGGGACTGGTGACAACCGCTTTTGGAGAAGTATCGGGTATTGCTTATAATAATGCTTTTATGACGGGGAACATCAAACGGACCATGTTGGCTTTTGGGGATTATTTTAGGACCAAGCACACACCATTTTTACGTGAAGGGATTATCTTTGTAAGCCTGCTTAGTAGTTTTGTACTTGGCGTTGTCTTTTCAGCCTATTTGACGATTTTCTATAATGAAAAGACTATTCTTGGTATTCCTATTATGATGAGCATTTTTTACCTCAGCATGCTTTTTGCCTCGTGGCAGAAAAAAATAAAAGAAAAAGCTTGATTTTAGGTGTTATTACTTGTAAGAAAATAGGAGATATGCTATACTTGAAGAGTTGACTATGCACGTTCCTGTGCAACCGCACGAACATCGTTGCTCGTAGTATAACAAATTTAAACTTTGTTCTACATAGAGTTCTTCTTTTAAGTGGTTCGTCCCACGATGCTAGGCGAGTCTTCACAAAAATTCGGGGAAACCCATAAAAATCATAGGAGGTGCATAATGAGCACATACGCAATTATCAAAACTGGCGGAAAACAAGTTAAAGTTGAAGTTGGTCAAGCAGTTTACGTTGAAAAATTGAACGTTGAAGCTGGTCAAGAAGTTACTTTTAACGAAGTTGTTCTTGTTGGTGGTGAAAACACTGTTGTCGGAACTCCACTTGTTGCTGGAGCTACTGTAGTTGGAACTGTTGAAAAACAAGGAAAACAAAAGAAAGTTGTTACTTACAAGTACAAACCTAAAAAAGGTAGCCACCGTAAACAAGGTCACCGTCAACCATATACAAAAGTTGTCATCAACGCAATCAACGCTTAATTTTAAGGAGAACACATGATACAAGCAGTCTTTGAGAGAGCCGAAGATGGCGAGCTGAGGAGTGCGGAAATTACTGGACACGCCGAGAGTGGCGAATACGGCTTAGATGTCGTGTGTGCATCGGTTTCTACGCTTGCCATTAACTTTATCAATTCCATTGAAAAATTTGCAGGCTATGAACCAATCCTAGAATTAAACGAAGATGAAGGTGGCTATCTGATGGTTGAAATTCCAAAAGATCTTCCTTCACACCAGAGAGAAATGACCCAGTTATTTTTTGAATCATTTTTCTTAGGTATGGCAAACTTATCGGAGAACTCTTCTGAGTTCGTCCAAACCAGAGTTATCACAGAAAACTAACACGGAGGAAAACATTATGTTAAAAATGACTCTTAACAACTTGCAACTTTTCGCCCACAAAAAAGGTGGAGGTTCTACATCAAACGGACGTGATTCACAAGCGAAACGTCTTGGAGCTAAAGCAGCTGACGGACAAACTGTAACAGGTGGATCAATCCTTTACCGTCAACGTGGTACACACATCTACCCAGGTGTAAACGTTGGACGTGGTGGAGACGATACTTTGTTCGCTAAAGTTGAAGGCGTAGTACGCTTTGAACGTAAAGGACGCGATAAAAAACAAGTTTCTGTTTACCCAATCGCTAAATAAAAAGGTCCAGTGAACCTTTTTATCCCGAGCCTTGAAATGTAAAGGCGAGGAAGCTAGAAGTAGCATAAACTAAGGCTTTCCGAGTTTTCGGAGAGCCTATTTTTTTGTTTTGATACCCATATTCTAAAATCCTATGTAAGAAGCGAACTTATCGGCTACTTTATCTTTTAGATACAATCATAAAATAGTGGAATGTAAAACTTTTACAGTAATAAAGTTTATGAGGGAATAAGATATTGTAAAAATGGCTACGGTTTGATATTATAATTGTATTCGGGTAGGAAAGAAGGGATATGGAAAGGATGTGGACTAGTATGAAAAAAATTATCACTATAATAGTCTGTTCAATCTCTTTTCTTGTTCTATCAGCTTGTGTCAGTAAGAAAAAACTTATTCTTCCTGAACCTGAAACAATCTCTGTAATTTCCCTACAGGAAAAAATCTCTGAAGATGTTAAAACTATAACCAAGAGAGAAGAAATCTCAAAATTGATTGAGGAGATACAGAAACAGTCAAAATCTACAACTTTTGAGAGTTTAAATGATCAACCGACAAATGTTAAAGATTACATCATTATCAAGTTTTATCATCAGAATGAAGAAAAGGATAGTGTAGTCTATCTATATACTAAGAAGAAAAGACAGTATATTGAGCAACCTTATGCTGGTATTTGGGAAGTAAATCCAGATATAGCCAATAGGATTAAAGAGTTTTTTTCTAGTTGATTTATAGGGAAAAAGAAAATTTTAGAGTCTTTTCTTGCATCATACTATAAACGGTAAATCAAAAGGATTTGCTGTTTTTATTTGCTTGAAATCAGATAAGGACTGAAAAAAGACATCATTCTAATTCTTGGATTGGGATGTTAGCATATTCGTTTAGGTTTGAAAGTTTCCTGACTTTTTTCCTTTTTAGAAAACTTCAAAAATATGGTATAATGAAAAGATAAAGAAGTTGGGGGTAGAAGATGAACATTCAACAATTACGCTATGTTGTTGCTATTGCCAATAGTGGTACTTTCCGTGAAGCTGCTGAAAAGATGTATGTAAGTCAGCCGAGTCTGTCTATTTCTGTTCGTGATTTGGAAAAAGAATTGGGCTTTAAGATTTTCCGTCGGACCAGCTCAGGGACTTTCTTGACTCGTCGCGGTATGGAATTTTATGAAAAAGCGCAAGAATTGGTCAAGGGATTTGATATTTTTCAAAATCAGTATGCTAATCCTGAGGAAGAAAAAGATGAATTTTCCATTGCTAGCCAGCACTATGACTTCTTGCCACCAACTATTACGGCTTTTTCAGAGAGCTATCCTGACTACAAGAACTTCCGCATTTTTGAATCAACTACTGTTCAAATCTTAGATGAAGTAGCGCAAGGGCATAGTGAGATTGGGATTATCTACCTCAACAATCAAAATAAAAAGGGGATTATGCAACGTGTTGAAAAGTTAGGCCTAGAGGTTATTGAACTAATTCCCTTCCATACCCATATTTATCTCCGTGAGGGGCATCCTTTAGCCCAGAAAGAGGAATTGGTCATGGAGGATTTAGCGGATCTACCAACGGTTCGTTTCACTCAAGAGAAAGACGAGTACCTTTATTATTCAGAGAACTTTGTTGATACTAGCGCTAGCTCGCAGATGTTCAATGTGACAGACCGTGCTACCTTGAATGGTATTTTGGAGCGGACGGACGCCTATGCTACAGGTTCTGGATTTTTAGATAGTGACAGTGTTAATGGCATCACAGTTATTCGTCTCAAGGATAATTTGGATAATCGCATGGTCTATGTTAAACGTGAGGAAGTGGAGCTCAGTCAAGCTGGGACTCTCTTTGTAGAAGTCATGCAAGAATATTTTAATCAAAAGAGGAAATCATGAAAAAAAGAGGAATAGTGGCAGTCATTGTACTGCTTTTGATTGGGCTTGATCAGTTAGTTAAATCCTATATCGTCTGGCAGATTCCACTGGGTGAAGTACGTTCTTGGATTCCCAATCTCGTTAGCTTGACCTACCTGCAAAATCGAGGGGCAGCCTTTTCTATCTTACAAGACCAGCAGTGGTTATTTGCTGTCATTACACTGGTCGTTATGGTAGGTGCCATTTGGTATCTACATAAACACATGGAGGACTCACTCTGGATGGTCTTGGGCTTGACCTTGATAATTGCAGGTGGTCTTGGAAACTTTATTGACAGGATCAGTCAGGGTTTTGTTGTGGATATGTTTCACCTTGACTTTATCAATTTTGCAATTTTCAATGTGGCAGATAGCTATCTGACTGTTGGAGTGATTATTTTATTGATTGCAATGCTAAAAGAGGAAATAAATGGAAATTAAAATTGAAACTGGTGGCCTGCGTTTGGATAAGGCTTTGTCGGATTTGACAGAATTATCACGTAGTCTCGCGAATGAACAAATTAAATCAGGCCAGGTCTTGGTCAATGGCCAAGTCAAGAAAGCTAAATACACAGTTCAAGAGGGTGATGTCGTCACTTACCATGTGCCAGAACCAGAGGTATTAGAGTATGTGGCTGAGGATATTCCGCTAGAAATAGTCTACCAAGATGAGGATGTGGCTGTTGTCAACAAACCTCAGGGGATGGTGGTGCATCCGAGTGCTGGTCATACTAATGGAACTCTAGTAAATGCTCTTATGTATCATATCAAGGATTTGTCGGGTATCAATGGGGTTCTACGTCCAGGAATTGTTCACCGTATTGATAAGGATACGTCAGGTCTTCTTATGATTGCTAAAAATGACGATGCGCATCTAGCACTTGCTCAAGAACTTAAGGATAAAAAGTCTCTCCGAAAATATTGGGCGATTGTTCATGGAAATCTGCCTAATGATCGTGGTGTAATTGAAGCACCGATTGGCCGGAGTGAAAAAGACCGTAAAAAACAGGCTGTGACTGCTAAAGGGAAGCCTGCAGTGACTCGTTTCCACGTCTTGGAACGCTTTGGTGATTACAGCTTAGTGGAGTTGCAGCTGGAAACAGGACGTACTCACCAAATCCGTGTTCACATGTCTTATATTGGCCATCCAGTTGCTGGTGATGAAGTCTATGGTCCACGTAAGACTCTGAAAGGACATGGACAATTTCTTCATGCCAAGACTCTAGGATTTACCCATCCGAGAACAGGTGAGAGCTTGGAATTTACAGCAGATATCCCAGAGATTTTTAAGGAAACCTTGGAGAGATTGAGAAAGTAAGAATGAAAAAGAAATTAACTAGTTTAGTACTTGCAGGCGCTTTTTTAGGTTTGTCATGGTATGGAAATGTTCAAGCTCAAGAAAGTTCAGGAAATAAAATTCACTTTATCAATGTTCAAGAAGGTGGCAGTGATGCGATTATTCTTGAAAGCAATGGACATTTTGCCATGATTGATACAGGAGAAGATTATGATTTTCCAGATGGTAGTGATTCTAGTTATCCATGGAGAGAAGGAATTGAAACATCTTATAAGCATGTTCTAACAGACCGTATCTTTCGTCGTTTGAAGGAATTGGGTGTTCAAAAACTTGATTTTATTTTGGTAACCCATACTCACAGTGACCATATTGGAAATGTTGATGAATTACTGTCTACCTATCCAGTTGACCGAGTCTATCTTAAAAAATATAGTGATAATCGTATTACTAATTCTGAACGTTTATGGGATAATCTGTACGGTTATGATAAGGTTTTACAGACTGCCGCCGAAAAAGGTGTTTCAGTTATTCAAAACATCACACAGGGAGATGCTCATTTTCAGTTTGGGGACATGGATATTCAGCTCTATAATTATGAAAATGAAACAGATTCATCAGGTGAATTAAAGAAAATTTGGGATGACAATTCCAATTCTCTGATTAGTGTAGTGAAAGTCAATGGCAAGAAAATTTACCTTGGGGGCGACTTAGATAATGTTCATGGAGCAGAAGACAAGTATGGTCCTCTCATTGGAAAAGTTGATTTGATGAAGTTTAATCATCACCATGATACCAACAAATCAAATACCAAGGATTTCATCAGAAATTTGAGTCCGAGTTTGATTGTTCAAACTTCGGATAGTCTACCTTGGAAAAATGGTGTTGATAATGAGTATGTCAATTGGCTTAAAGAACGTGGAATTGAGAGAATCAACGCAGCTAGCAAAAACTATGATGCAACAGTTTTTGATATTCGACAAGACGGTTTAGTAAACATTTCAACATCCTACAAGCCGATTCCAAGTTTTCAAGCTGGTTGGCATAAGAGTGCATATGGGAATTGGTGGTATCAAGCACCTGATTCTACAGGAGAGTACGCTGTTGGTTGGAATGAAATCGAAGGTGAATGGTACTATTTTAATCAGAGGGGAATCCTGTTATATAATCAATGGAAAAAATGGAACAATCATTGGTTCTATTTGACAGACTCTGGTGCTTCTGCTAAAAATTGGAAGAAAATCGATGGAATCTGGTATTATTTCAACAAAGAAAATCAGATGGAGATTGGTTGGCTTAGTACTGGAGGACAGACCTATTATCTATCAAACGATGGCTCTATGAAGACAGATTGGCTTCAATATAAGGGTCAATGGTATTATTTTGCTCAATCAGGGGAAATGAAAACGGGTTGGGTAAAAGATAAAGAAACCTGGTACTATATGGATTCTACTGGTATCATGAAGACAGGCGAGATAGAAGTTGCTGGTCATCATTACTATCTAGAAGATTCAGGAGCTATGAAGCAAGGCTGGCTTAAAAAGGCAAACGATTGGTATTTCTACAAGGAAGATGGTTCACGAGCCGTGGGTTGGATCAAGGACAAGGATAAATGGTACTTCTTGAAAGAAAATGGTCAATTACTTGTGAACGGCAAGACGCCAGAAGGTTATACTGTTGATTCAAGTGGTGCCTGGTTAGTGGATGTTCCGGTTGAGAAATCTGCTACAACTAGAGATACAAGTAACTCAGAAATAAAAGAATCCAGTGAAGTAGTGAAAAAAGATCTTGAAAATAGAGAAACGAGTCAACATGAAGATGTTACAAGTTCTTCAACTAGTCAAGATTTGACTTCAGTAATTTCGCAAAGCTCTGAAACGAGTGCAAACAAATCGGAATCAGAACAGTAGTAAAAAAGAAGGTTTTAGGGCCTTCTTTTTCCTATCAACTCTTTTCTATTTCCTGTTATTCATGTTATAATGGATAAATATGAAGAATCGGAGTGAGACTATGAAATACAAACGGATTGTCTTTAAGGTGGGGACTTCTTCTCTGACGAATGAGGATGGAAGTTTATCACGTAGTAAGGTAAAGGCTATTACCCAGCAGTTGGCTATGTTGCACGAGGCTGGTCATGAATTGATTTTGGTGTCATCAGGTGCCATTGCGGCTGGTTTTGGAGCCTTAGGATTTAAAAAGCGTCCGACTAAGATTGCTGATAAGCAGGCTTCAGCAGCGGTAGGGCAAGGGCTTTTGTTGGAAGAATACACGACCAATCTTCTCTTGCGCCAAATCGTTTCTGCACAAATTTTGCTGACCCAGGATGACTTTGTGGATAAGCGCCGTTATAAAAATGCCCATCAGGCTTTGTCAGTTCTACTTAGCCGTGGGGCGATTCCTATCATCAACGAGAATGATAGTGTCGTCATTGATGAGCTCAAGGTGGGTGACAATGACACTCTTAGTGCCCAGGTAGCGGCCATGGTCCAAGCAGACCTTTTGGTTCTCTTGACAGATGTGGACGGTCTCTATACTGGAAATCCTAATTCAGATCCAACAGCCAAACGCTTGGAGAAAATCGAGACCATCAATCGTGAGATTATTGATATGGCTGGTGGAGCTGGCTCGTCAAATGGAACTGGGGGCATGCTAACAAAAATCAAGGCTGCAACTATTGCGACAGAATCAGGAGTTCCTGTTTATATCTGCTCATCCTTGAAGGTAGATGCCATGATTGAGGCGGCTGAGGAGAGCAAAGATGGTTCTTACTTTGTTGCGCAAGAGAAGGGACTTCGTACCCAGAAACAATGGCTGGCTTTCTATGCTCAGAGTCAAGGTTCTATTTGGGTTGATAAAGGGGCTGCTGAAGCTCTCTCTCAACATGGAAAGAGTCTTCTCTTATCTGGTATTGTTGAAGCAGAAGGAGCCTTTTCTTACGGTGATATCGTGACAGTATTTGACAAGGAAAGTGGAAAATCACTTGGAAAAGGGCGCGTGCAATTTGGGGCATCTGCTTTGGAGGATATGTTGCGTTCTCAAAAAGCCAAGGGTGTCTTGATTCACCGTGATGACTGGATTTCCATTACTCCTGAAATCCAACTACTCTTTACAGAATTTTAGAGGTAAACTATGGTAAGTACACAAGAACAATTTGAACAGGTACAGGCTGTTAAAAAATCGATCAACACAGCTAGTGAAGTCGTGAAAAACCAAGCCCTGCTAGACATGGCTGATTACTTAGTGGCTGCTACTGAGGAGATTTTAGCGGCCAATGCTCTCGATATGGCAGCGGCCAAGGGTAAAATCTCAGATGTGATGCTGGATCGTCTTTATTTGGATGCAGGTCGTATAGAAGCGATGGCAACTGGAATTCGTGAAGTGGTTGCCTTACCAGATCCAATCGGTGAAGTTTTAGAAACCAATCATCTTGAAAATGGTTTGGTTATCACAAAGAAGCGTGTAGCTATGGGCGTTATTGGTATTATCTATGAAAGCCGTCCAAATGTGACGTCTGATGCGGCTGCTTTGGCTCTCAAGAGTGGAAATGCGGTTGTTCTTCGTAGTGGTAAGGACGCCTATCAAACAGCCCATGCTATTGTCACAGCCTTGAAGAAGGGCTTGGAAACGACTACTATTCACCCAGATGTGATTCAACTAGTGGAAGATACCAGTCGAGAAAGTAGCTATGCCATGATGAAGGCAAAGGGTTATCTAGACCTTCTCATCCCTCGCGGAGGAGCTGGCTTGATTAATGCAGTGGTTGAGAATGCTATTGTGCCTGTTATTGAGACAGGGACTGGTATTGTCCATGTTTATGTGGATAAGGATGCAGACGAAGACAAGGCTCTGTCTATCATCAACAATGCTAAAACCAGTCGTCCTTCTGTTTGTAATGCCATGGAGGTTCTGCTTGTTCATGAAGATAAGGCAGCAAGCTTCCTTCCTCGTTTGGAGCAAGTGCTAGTTGTCGATCGAAAAGAAGCTGGACTTGAACCGATTCAATTTCGTTTAGATGAAAAAGCTAGTCGATATATTTCTGGACAAGCAGCAGAGATCCAAGACTTTGACACCGAGTTTTTAGACTATATCCTAGCGGTTAAGGTCGTTAGCAGTTTAGAAGAAGCGGTTGAGCATATTGAAGCACACAGCACCCATCATTCGGATGCGATTGTGACTGAAAATTCTGGTGCTGCTGCTTACTTTACAGACCAAGTGGACTCGGCAGCAGTTTATGTCAATGCTTCAACGCGTTTCACCGATGGAGGTCAATTTGGTCTGGGATGTGAAATGGGGATTTCTACTCAGAAATTGCATGCGCGTGGTCCCATGGGCTTGAAGGAATTGACCAGCTACAAGTATGTGGTTACTGGTGACGGACAGATAAGGGAGTAAGAGATGAAGATTGGATTTATCGGTTTGGGGAATATGGGAGCTAGCTTGGCTAAGGCTGTTTTGCAGGCCAAGACGTGTGATGACATTCTTCTTGCCAATCGTAGTCAAGCCAAGGTTGATGCTTTCATCGCCAACTTTGGTGGTCAGGCTTCCAGCAATGAAGAGATTTTTGCAGAAGCAGATGTGATTTTTCTAGGAGTGAAGCCTGCTCAGTTTTCTGAACTGCTTTCTCAATATCAGACCATTCTTGAAAAAAGAGAAAGTCTTCTTTTGATTTCGATGGCAGCTGGATTGACCTTGGAAAAACTGGCTAGTCTTCTTCCAAGTCAACACCGAATTATTCGTATGATGCCAAATACCCCTGCTTCTATCGGTCAAGGAGTCATTAGTTATGCCTTGTCTTCTAATTGCAGGGCTGAGGACAGTGAGCTATTTTGTCAGCTTTTAACTAAGGCTGGTCTCTTGGTTGAACTAGGAGAAGGTTTAATCGACGCAGCGACAGGTCTTGCAGGTTGTGGACCAGCCTTTGTCTATCTTTTTATCGAGGCCTTGGCAGATGCAGGTGTTCAGACTGGATTGCCACGAGAAACAGCATTGAAAATGGCAGCTCAAACTGTGGTAGGAGCTGGGCAATTGGTCTTAGAAAGCCAGCAACATCCTGGAGTTTTGAAAGACCAAGTATGCAGCCCAGGCGGTTCGACTATCGCTGGTGTAGCAAGCTTAGAAGCACATGCCTTTAGAGGAACCGTTATGGAGGCAGTCAAAAAAGCCTACAAACGAACTAAAAAACTGGGTAAATAAGAGGTGGCTTTGACTGCCTCTTTTATGGTGGTTGAAATGAGAAGACAAAAAGATTGTCACAAACCCCTATTTTTTTGATAGAATAGAAGTAGTAAAAAAGAAATGAGTTAGACATGTCAAAAGGATTTTTAGTCTCTCTTGAGGGACCAGAGGGAGCAGGAAAGACCAGTGTTTTAGAGGCACTGTTACCAATTTTAGAGGAAAAAGGGGTAGGGGTGCTGACGACCCGTGAACCTGGCGGAGTCTTGATTGGGGAGAAGATTCGTCAAGTAATTTTGGACCCAAGTCATACTCAGATGGATGCTAAAACAGAGCTTTTACTCTATATCGCCAGTCGCAGACAGCACTTGGTGGAAAAAGTTCTTCCAGCACTTGAAGCTGGTAAGTTGGTCATTATAGACCGCTTTATTGATAGTTCTCTTGCATATCAGGGATTTGGTCGTGGTTTGGATATTGACGCCATTGATTGGCTCAATCAGTTTGCGACAGATGGCCTTAAACCTGATTTGACACTCTATTTTGACATCGAGGTGGAAGAAGGGCTGGCTCGTATTGCTGCTAATAGTGACCGCGAGGTCAATCGTTTGGACTTGGAAGGGTTGGACTTGCATAAAAAAGTCCGTCAAGGCTACCTTTCTCTTCTGGACAAAGAAAGAAATCGCATTGTCAAGATTGATGCCAGTCTCCCATTGGATGAGGTTGTGGAAACGACCAAGGATGTCTTATTTGACAGAATGGGATTATCTAAATGAAACAAGATCAACTAAAGGATTGGCAGCCAGATCAGTTTGACCGCTTTGTCCGTATCCTAGAACAAGACCAGCTCAATCATGCCTACCTCTTTTCAGGTTTCTTTGGAAGCTTGGAAATGGCGCAGTTCTTGGCTAAGAGCCTCTTTTGTACGGATAAGGTAGGCGTTTTACCGTGTGAGAAATGCCGAAATTGTAAGCTGATTGAACAGGGAGAATTTCCCGATGTCACCTTGATTAAGCCAGTCAATCAGGTCATTAAGACAGAACGGATTCGAGAATTGGTGGGGCAGTTTTCTCAAGCAGGGATTGAAAGTCAGCAACAGGTCTTTATCATTGAACAAGCTGAGAAAATGCATCCCAACGCAGCTAATTCTCTGCTCAAGGTCATCGAAGAACCCCAGAGTGAGGTTTACATTTTTTTCCTGACCAGCGACGAAGAAAAGATTTTACCGACAATACGAAGTCGGACCCAGATTTTCCACTTTAAAAAGCAAGAAGAAAAACTTATCTTGCTTTTAGAACAAATGGGACTGGTTAAGAAAAAAGCAACTTTTTTAGCTCAGTTTGCTCAATCGCGAGCTGAAGCAGAAAAGTTGGCAAATCAGGCAAGTTTTTGGACCTTGGTTGATGAAAGTGAACGCCTGACGACTTGGTTAGTAGCTAAGAAAAAAGAAAGTTATTTGCAGGCTGCTAAATTAGCTAGCTTGGCAGATGACAAGGAAAAACAAGATCAGGTTTTACGGATTCTTGAAGTTTTCTGTGGGCAAGATATCCTGCAAGCAAGAGTTCGGGTGATTCTACAAGATTTGTTAGAAGCTAGAAAAATGTGGCAGGCTAATGTCAGCTTTCAAAATGCCATGGAATATCTGGTCTTAAAAGAAATATAAACTCAAAAATGAAGGATAAAGAAAGGAAAGGGCTGTTTTATGGACAAAAAAGAATTATTTGACGCGCTGGATGATTTTTCCCAACAGTTGTTGGTAACCTTGGCCGATGTGGAAGCCATCAAGAAAAATCTCAAGAGCCTGGTAGAGGAAAATACAGCTCTTCGCTTGGAAAATAGTAAGTTGCGCGAACGCTTGGGTGAGGTGGAAGCAGATGCTCCCGTCAAGGCCAAACATGTTCGCGAAAGTGTCCGTCGCATTTACCGTGATGGATTTCACGTTTGTAATGATTTTTATGGACAACGTCGAGAGCAGGACGAGGAATGTATGTTCTGTGACGAGTTGTTATACAGGGAGTAGGCATGCAGATTCAAAAAAGTTTTAAGGGGCAGTCTCCCTATGGCAAGCTGTATCTAGTGGCAACGCCGATTGGCAATCTAGACGATATGACCTTTCGAGCTATCCAGACCTTGACAGAAGTGGACTGGATTGCTGCTGAGGACACGCGCAATACAGGGCTTTTGCTCAAGCATTTTGACATTTCTACCAAACAGATTAGTTTTCATGAGCACAATGCCAAGGAAAAGATTCCTGATTTGATTGATTTCCTGAAAGCAGGGCAAAGTATTGCTCAGGTCTCCGATGCGGGTCTGCCTAGTATCTCAGACCCTGGGCATGACTTGGTCAAGGCTGCGATTGAGGAAGAAATCGCAGTTATCACTGTTCCAGGTGCCTCTGCAGGAATTTCTGCCTTGATTGCCAGTGGTTTAGCGCCACAGCCACACATATTTTACGGCTTCTTACCCAGAAAATCAGGCCAGCAAAAGCAATTTTTCGACTTGAAAAAAGACTATCCAGAAACTCAAATTTTCTATGAATCGCCTCATCGTGTGGCAGATACGCTAGAAAATATGCTAGAAGTCTATGGTGACCGCTCGGTAGTCTTGGTAAGAGAATTGACAAAGATTTACGAAGAATACCAACGAGGAAAAATCTCTGAATTGCTGGAAAGTATCGCTGAAACGCCTCTCAAGGGTGAATGCCTTCTCATCGTGGAAGGTGCCAGTCAGGATGTGGAGGAAAAAGACGAGGAAGACTTGTTCTTAGAAATCCAAGCCCGCATACAGCAAGGTATGAAGAAAAATCAAGCCATTAAGGAAGTAGCTAAGTTTTACCAGTGGAATAAAAGCCAGCTTTACGCTGCCTACCATGACTGGGAAGAAAAACAAGAAAATGACTAAACAGGGAAGTTTGCCTTCTTCCCTTTTTTTGTTATACTAGTAGAAGAAAAAAATAGAAAGATTTGTGGGAGTGAAAAAGTCCGGGGGGACTTTTTCAGCCTGAGCCAGAAAACTCGAGAGCGAGGAAAGTCCGATTGGCTTTTTCAATGTGAAACTTGTCTTCAACTCCCAAAGAGGTATTAGTGTCGTGTCTCAATCTTATATCAATGTTATCGGTGCTGGTTTGGCAGGTTCTGAAGCAGCCTACCAAATCGCAGAGCGTGGTATTCCAGTTAAACTTTATGAAATGCGTGGTGTCAAGTCAACACCTCAACATAAAACAGACAATTTTGCTGAGTTAGTTTGTTCTAATTCCCTTCGTGGGGATGCTCTTACAAATGCTGTCGGGCTTCTCAAGGAAGAAATGCGTCGCTTGGGTTCTGTTATTTTGGAATCTGCTGAGGCTACACGGGTTCCTGCAGGTGGTGCGCTTGCGGTGGACCGTGATGGTTTCTCACAGATGGTGACTGAAAAAGTGACCAACCACCCCTTGATTGAAGTGGTTCGTGATGAAATTACAGAATTACCAACAGATGTTATCACAGTTGTGGCTACTGGTCCCTTGACTAGTGATGCCCTGGCTGAAAAGATTCATGCCCTTAATGATGGCGATGGTTTCTATTTCTACGATGCGGCAGCGCCTATTATCGACGTCAATACCATCGATATGAGCAAGGTCTATCTCAAATCACGTTATGATAAGGGAGAAGCCGCTTATCTCAACTCGCCTATGACCAAGCAAGAGTTTATGGATTTCCATGAAGCTTTGGTCAATGCGGAAGAAGCACCGCTCAATTCCTTTGAAAAAGAAAAGTATTTTGAAGGATGCATGCCAATCGAAGTCATGGCCAAACGTGGCATTAAAACTATGCTTTATGGCCCTATGAAACCAGTCGGCCTTGAGTATCCAGACGATTATACAGGCCCTCGTGATGGAGAATTCAAAACACCTTATGCAGTGGTTCAGCTTCGTCAGGACAATGCAGCTGGTAGTCTCTATAATATCGTCGGTTTCCAGACCCACCTTAAATGGGGAGAACAAAAGCGTGTCTTCCAAATGATTCCAGGTCTTGAAAATGCTGAGTTTGTTCGTTATGGTGTTATGCACCGCAATTCTTATATGGATTCACCAAATCTTCTTGAACAGACCTATCGTTCTAAGAAACAACCAAATCTCTTCTTTGCTGGTCAGATGACTGGTGTGGAAGGCTATGTAGAGTCAGCAGCGTCAGGATTAGTTGCGGGAATTAACGCGGCTCGTCTTTTCAAGGGAGAAAGTGAGGCTATTTTCCCAGAGACGACGGCTATCGGAAGCTTAGCTCATTACATCACTCATGCAGATAGCAAACATTTCCAACCAATGAATGTCAATTTCGGAATTATCAAGGAGTTGGAAGGCGAGCGTATCCGTGATAAGAAGGCTCGTTATGAAAAAATTGCAGAGCGTGCCCTCAGCGATTTAGAGGAATTTTTAACTGTCTAATTTTTTTGAAAGAATTGCTCATGATACTATAAAAATCTTAGAAATTGTGATAAAATAGGTAGGATAAAAAAAGGAGAGTGAAAATGGCGAATCCCAAGTATAAACGTATTTTAATTAAGTTATCAGGTGAAGCCCTTGCCGGTGAACGTGGCGTAGGGATTGATATCCAAACAGTTCAAACAATCGCAAAAGAGATTCAAGAAGTTCATAGCTTAGGTATCGAAATTGCCCTTGTTATTGGTGGAGGAAATCTCTGGCGTGGAGAACCTGCTGCTGAAGCAGGTATGGACCGCGTTCAGGCAGATTACACAGGAATGCTTGGGACTGTTATGAATGCTCTTGTGATGGCAGATTCATTGCAACAAGTTGGGGTTGATACACGTGTGCAAACAGCCATTGCAATGCAACAAGTGGCAGAGCCTTACGTACGTGGACGTGCCCTTCGTCACCTTGAAAAAGGCCGTATCGTTATCTTTGGTGCCGGAATTGGTTCACCTTACTTCTCAACTGATACAACAGCAGCCCTTCGTGCAGCTGAAATCGAAGCGGATGCCATCCTCATGGCTAAAAATGGTGTCGATGGTGTTTACAATGCCGATCCTAAGAAAGACAAGACAGCTGTTAAGTTTGAAGAATTGACCCACCGTGACGTTATCAATAAAGGTCTTCGTATCATGGACTCAACAGCTTCAACCCTCTCAATGGACAACGACATTGACTTGGTTGTCTTCAATATGAATCAACCAGGCAACATCAAACGTGTCGTATTTGGTGAAAATATCGGAACAACAGTTTCAAATAATATCGAAGAAAAGGAATAAGATAGATTATGGCTAACGCAATTATTGAAAAAGCTAAAGAGAGAATGACCCAGTCTCACCAATCACTGGCTCGTGAATTTGGTGGTATCCGTGCTGGTCGTGCCAATGCAAGCTTGCTTGACCGTGTACATGTAGAATACTATGGAGTTGAAACTCCTCTTAACCAAATCGCTTCAATTACGATTCCAGAAGCGCGTGTTTTGTTGGTAACACCATTTGACAAGTCTTCATTGAAAGACATCGAACGTGCCTTGAACGCTTCTGATCTTGGTATCACACCAGCTAATGACGGTTCTGTGATTCGCTTGGTTATCCCAGCTCTAACAGAAGAAACTCGTCGTGATCTTGCTAAAGAAGTGAAGAAGGTCGGCGAAAATGCTAAAGTGGCTGTCCGCAATATCCGTCGTGACGCTATGGATGAAGCTAAAAAACAAGAAAAAGCAAAAGAAATCACTGAAGACGAATTGAAGACTCTTGAAAAAGATATTCAAAAAGTAACAGACGATGCTGTTAAACACATCGACGACATGACTGCCAACAAAGAGAAGGAACTTTTGGAAGTCTAAAAATAAACAGAAAAACTCAGTTGGCATTGCTGGCTGAGTTTTATTCGAAAGAAGGAAATATGAATACAAATCTTGCAAGTTTTATCGTTGGACTCATCATCGATGAAAATGACCGTTTTTACTTTGTGCAAAAGGATGGCCAGACCTATGCTCTTGCCAAGGAAGAAGGTCAGCATACGGTAGGAGACACGGTCAAAGGTTTTGCCTACACGGATATGAAGCAAAAACTGCGCCTGACAACCATAGAAGTAACTGCCACTCAGGACCAATTTGGTTGGGGAACTGTAACAGAAGTACGCAAGGACTTGGGAGTCTTTGTCGATACAGGCCTACCTGACAAGGAAATCGTTGTGTCACTCGATATCCTCCCTGAGCTCAAGGAACTCTGGCCTAAGAAGGGAGACCAACTCTACATCCGTCTTGAAGTGGACAAGAAAGACCGTATCTGGGGCCTCTTGGCTTATCAAGAAGACTTCCAACGTCTAGCTCGTCCTGCTTACAACAATATGCAGAACCAAAACTGGCCAGCCATTGTTTACCGCCTCAAGTTGTCAGGAACTTTTGTTTACCTGCCAGAGAATAACATGCTTGGCTTTATCCATCCTAGCGAGCGCTACGCAGAGCCACGTTTGGGGCAAGTCTTAGATGCGCGTGTCATTGGTTTCCGTGAAGTGGACCGTACCTTGAACCTTTCCCTTAAACCACGTTCTTTTGAGATGTTGGAAAATGATGCCCAGATGATTTTGACCTACTTGGAAAGCAATGGCGGTTTCATGACCTTAAATGATAAGTCATCTCCAGACGACATCAAAGCAACCTTTGGTATTTCTAAAGGTCAGTTTAAAAAAGCTCTTGGTGGCTTGATGAAGACTGGCAAAATCAAGCAAGACCAGTTTGGGACAGAGTTGATTTAGGGAGATTTATGAGAAAATCATTTTACACTTGGCTCATGACCGAGCGCAATCCTAAAAGTAACAGTCCCAAAGCTGTCTTGGCAGACCTAGCTTTTGAAGAGTCGGCCTTTCCAAAACACACAGATGATTTTGATGAGGTGAGTCGCTTTTTAGAGGAACATGCCAGTTTCTCTTTTAACCTAGGAGACTTTGACGCTATCTGGCAAGAATACTTAGAACACTAGCATGATTCACTGGGTTTGGGCTAGTAATTTCTCCATCCCTTTGCTATAATAAAAAGAAATAAAAGGATTAGAGAGGTTCTTTATTTGAAGGAACATTCAATAGACATTCAACTGAGTCATCCAGATGACCTGTTTCATCTTTTTGGTTCCAATGAACGCCATCTTCGTTTGATGGAAGAAGAGCTTGATGTGGTGATTCATGCTCGTACGGAGATTGTCCAGGTTTTGGGAGAAGAGACTGCCTGTGAGGAAGCCCGTCAGGTTATTCAGGCTTTGATGGTTTTGGTGAATCGTGGGATGACCGTTGGTACACCAGATGTGGTGACTGCGATTAGCATGGTCAAAAACGATGAAATCGACAAGTTTGTCGCCCTTTACGAAGAAGAAATCATCAAAGATAATACAGGAAAGCCTATCCGTGTCAAAACACTGGGTCAAAAACTTTATGTGGACAGTGTTAAACAGCATGATGTGACCTTTGGAATTGGGCCCGCAGGAACAGGGAAGACCTTTCTTGCAGTGACCTTAGCAGTGACTGCCCTTAAACGTGGGCAAGTCAAGCGCATTATCCTAACTCGTCCAGCAGTGGAAGCAGGAGAGAGTCTAGGTTTTCTTCCGGGTGATCTTAAGGAGAAGGTAGATCCTTACCTTAGACCTGTTTATGATGCCTTGTATCAGATTCTGGGGAAAGACCAAACAACTCGACTCATGGAGCGTGAAATTATCGAGATTGCACCCCTTGCCTATATGCGTGGACGGACCTTGGAGGATGCCTTTGTCATTCTCGATGAGGCGCAAAATACGACTATCATGCAGATGAAGATGTTCTTAACTCGTTTAGGATTTAATTCTAAGATGATTGTCAATGGAGATATCAGTCAGATTGATCTTCCGCGTAATGTCAAGTCCGGTTTGATTGATGCCCAAGAGAAACTCAAGAATATCCATCAGATTGACTTTGTTCATTTTTCAGCCAAGGATGTGGTTCGCCATCCAGTTGTCGCTCAGATTATCCGAGCTTATGAACCAGCTCCAGTTAAAAAAGAAGAGCGTGAAGAAGTCCAAGAAGAAAGAGAATAGCAAAAAAGAGCAGTTCAGGTGGAATTGCTCTTTCTTTTATCTGATAATTAGATTTTTTAGATTAGTTCATCAATTGGAGTATGTTTTTTATCGAGACCTTGGGCTACTGGAAGACTGGTTAAGTAACCTTGATAAGTAGTAACACCTTGGCGCAAGCCCTCATCCTCAGAGATTGCTTGTACAAAACCTTTACCAGCCAAAGCTTCAATATAAGGAAGAGTGACATTGGTTAGGGCAATGGTTGAAGTACGAGCAACCGCACCAGGGATGTTGGCAACGGCATAGTGGAGAACACCGTGTTTTTCATATACAGGCTCATCGTGCGTTGTCACACGGTCAGCTGTCTCGATAACACCACCTTGGTCAACGGCAACGTCAACGATGACAGATCCTGGACGCATTTGCTTGACCATCTCATCTGTGACCAGTTTTGGTGCCTTGGCACCTGGGATGAGAACCGCTCCGATCACCACATCCGCATCTTTCACACTGGCTTCGATGTTGAATGAATTGGACATAAGGGTTTGGATTTGATGACCAAAGACTTCTTCGAGGACTGAAAGACGTTTAGCACTGATATCAAGGATGGTTACTTGAGCACCAAGACCAAGCGCAATTCGAGCAGCATGGGTCCCTACGACACCGCCACCGATGATGGTTACTTTCCCTTTAGGTACACCCGGCACACCACCCAGTAAGACACCAGAACCTCCTGCTTGCTTAGTTAGGAAATGGGCGCCGATTTGGACTGCCATACGGCCTGCAACCTCACTCATAGGTACGAGGAGTGGTAATTGACCTTGGGAATCACGGACAGTTTCATAGGCAATCCCAGTTGTTTTTGCTTCCAACATAGCATCTGCTAATTCTGGAGCAGCGGCCATGTGCAAGTAGGTGAAGAGAAGCAGGTCGTCACGTAAGTAACCATATTCAGAAGCTAGTGGTTCTTTTACTTTTACGACCAATTCAGCTGCCCAGGCTTCACCAGCAGTAGCGACAATTTCAGCTCCTTGCTTTTGATAGTCAGCATCAGTAAAGCCAGAACCGAGACCAGCATTTGTTTCGATAAGGACGCGATGACCACGGCCGACTAAGCTGTGGACACCAGCAGGTGTTAGGGCAACACGGTTTTCATTATTCTTAATTTCTTTTGGAATTCCGATTAACATAGAGAAAAACTCCCTTTCTATTGACGGGTTGTAAATGATTTATCACATTATCTATAAAATAAGGTGATGATTTTATTCTATATGAAACCGCTTTAAAAAGCAAGAAAAATTTGTTGTAATTTATTTTTTATGCTAGACTGGTAGAAAATATTTTTAAATGGAGGAGAAGTATGGAATCAATCTTTTTAAAACTATCCCAGTATCCAACAATGGAGACAGAGCGTTTATTGCTTAGACCTGTAACTTTGGATGATGCGGAAGCAATGTTTGAATATGCCTCGGACAGAGAAAATACGCGTTACACTTTTCCAACCAATCAAAGCTTGGAAGAAACTCAAAATAATATTGCTCAGTTCTACTTGGCCAATCCCTTGGGACGGTGGGGGATAGGACTAAAAAGCAATGGCAAATTTATCGGAACCATTGATTTGCACAAGATTGATCCTGCTCTTAAGAAGGCAGCTATTGGCTATATTATCAATAAAAAGTATTGGAATCAAGGATTAACGACAGAAGCCAATCGTGCTGTGATTGAGCTAGCTTTTGAGAAGATAGGGATGAATAAGTTGATTGCCCTTCACGATAAGAATAATCCTGCGTCTGGAAAGGTCATGGAGAAATCAGGAATGCGTTTTTCCCACGAAGAAGCTTATGCTTGTATTGACCAGCATGAAGAAGGCCGAATCGTGACAAGAGTTCATTATGTCTTGACCAAGGAAGACTATTTTGCAAATAAATAAGCAGTTGAAAAGAAATTTTCAACTGTTTTTTCTTCCTCTTACGAATAATCTAAGAGAGGAGAAAATATGGAAGCAATTATCGAGAAAATCAAAGAGTATAAAATCATTGTCATCTGTACTGGTCTGGGCTTGTTTGTAGGAGGATTTTTCCTGCTAAAGCCAGCTCCCCAAACACCTGTCAAGGAAACGAATTTGCAGGCTGAAGTTGCAGCTGTTTCCAAGGATTCGGTATCCGAAAATGAAGTGAAGAAGGAAGAACCGGTTGAACAAGATCTAATCACAGTAGATGTAAAAGGCGCTGTTAAAGCACCTGGAATTTATGATTTGCCGGTAGGTAGTCGGGTCAATGATGCCGTTCAGAAGGCTGGTGGCTTGACAGAGCAAGCAGACAGCAAGTCGCTCAATCTAGCTCAGAAAGTTAGTGATGAAGCCCTGGTTTATGTTCCAACTAAGGGAGAAGAAGCAGCTAGTCAACAGACTGCTTCTGGGACGGCCTCTTCAACGAGCAAGGAAAAGAAAATCAATCTCAACAAGGCCAGTCTGGAAGAACTCAAGCAGGTCAAAGGCTTGGGAGGAAAACGAGCTCAGGATATTATCGATCATCGTGAGACTAATGGCAAATTCAAGTCGGTTGATGAACTTAAGAAGGTCTCTGGCATTGGTGCTAAAACGATAGAAAAGCTAAAAGACTATGTTACAGTGGATTAAGAAACTCCCTATTCCCCTAATTTACCTGAGTTTTCTATTGCTTTGGCTTTACTATTCTATTTTCTCAGCATACTATCTTGCTTTGTTAGGCTTTGTTTTTCTGCTAGTCTGTCTCTTTTTCCAATTTCCTTGGAAATCTGCTAGCAAAGTTCTAGTGATTTGTGGAATCTTTGGCTTCTGGTTTCTGTTTCAAAATTGGCAACAGAGTCAAGCAAGTCAAAATTTGGCGGATTCTGTTGAAAGGGTACGGATTTTGCCTGATACTATTAAAGTCAATGGTGACAGTCTATCCTTTCGTGGCAAGTCTGATGGACGCATTTTTCAAGTTTATTATAAACTCCAGTCCGAGGAGGAGAAAGAAACCTTTCAAGCTTTAACCGACATTCATGAGATAGGACTAGAAGGGAAGCTTTCGGAGCCAGAAGGGAAGAGAAATTTTGGTGGTTTCGACTACCAAACCTATCTGAAAACTCAGGGAATTTACCAGATTCTCAATATCAAAAAAATCCAGTCACTTCAAAAGGTTGGCAGTTTGGATATAGGTGAAAATCTGTCCAGTGTACGCCGAAAGGCTGTAGTTTGGATTAAGACGCATTTTCCAGACCCTATGCGGAACTACATGACAGGGCTCTTACTAGGACATCTGGACACCGACTTTGAGGAGATGAATGAGCTTTATTCTAGTCTAGGAATTATCCACCTCTTTGCCTTGTCGGGTATGCAGGTAGGTTTTTTCATGGATGGCTTTAAGAAACTTCTCTTGCGATTGGGCTTGACCCAAGAAAAGTTGAAATGGCTAACTTATCCCTTTTCCCTTATTTATGCAGGCCTGACTGGATTTTCAGCCTCGGTCATTCGCAGTCTCTTGCAAAAGTTACTGGCTCAACATGGTGTTAAGGGCTTGGATAATTTTGCTCTGACGGTGCTTGTCCTCTTTATTATCATGCCCAACTTTTTCTTGACAGCAGGAGGAGTCTTGTCCTGCGCTTATGCTTTTATCTTGACCATGACTAGCAAAGAAGGAGAGGGGCTTAAGGCTATTGCCAGAGAAAGTCTAGTCATTTCCTTGGGAATATTGCCCATTCTGTCCTTCTATTTTGCGGAATTTCAACCTTGGTCCATCCTTTTGACCTTTGTCTTTTCCTTTCTATTTGACTTGGTCTTCTTACCGCTCTTGTCTATCTTATTTGCCCTTTCCTTTCTCTATCCAGTCATTCAGCTGAATTTTATCTTTGAATGGTTGGAGGGAATGATTCGCTTGGTGTCGCAGGTGGCAAGTAGGCCTCTGGTCTTTGGACAACCCAATGTATGGCTTTTAATCTTATTGTTAATTTCCTTGGCTTTGGTCTATGATTTGAGGAAAAATATCAAAAGAGTAGCTGGCTTCAGCTTACTTATTGTGGGTCTCTTTTTCTTGACCAAGCATCCACTGGAAAATGAAATCACCATGCTGGATGTGGGGCAAGGTGAAAGTATTTTCTTACGGGATGTAACTGGTAAAACCATTCTCATAGATGTCGGTGGCAAGGCAGAATCTAATAAGAAAATCGAAAAATGGCAAGAAAAGGCGACGACCAGCAATGCACAGAGAAGCTTGATCCCCTATCTAAAAAGTCGAGGAGTAGCCAAGATTGATCAGCTAATTTTGACAAATACGGACAAGGAACATGTTGGAGATTTGCTGGAGGTGACCAAGGCATTCCATGTAGGGGAAATTTTAGTGTCCAAAGGCAGTCTGAAACAGAAGGAATTTGTTGCAGAACTACAGGTAACTCAAACCAAGGTGCGCAGTGTGACAGAAGGAGAAAACTTGCCAATTTTTGGAAGTCAGTTAGAAGTCCTATCTCCAAGGAAAATTGGAGATCATGAAGATACCCTGGTTTTGTATGGAAAACTCTTGGATAAAAACTTTCTCTTCACTGGAAATTTGGAGGAGAAAGGAGAGAAGGGCTTGCTGAAGCACTATCCAGACTTGAAAATTGATGTCTTGAAAGCTGGCCAACATGGCTCTAAACAATCATCAAGTTCAGCCTTTTTAGAACAGCTCAAACCAGAGGTGATTCTCATTTCAGTTGGAAAGAGCAATCGAACGAAACTCCCTCATCAGGAAACCTTGACCCGACTGGAAACTATCAATAGCAAAGTATATCGAACTGACCAGCAAGGGGCTATACGCTTTAAGGGTTGGAATAGTTGGAAAATCGAAAGCATTCGATAGGAGGAAAAGTTGTTATAGATTAGTAAGAAAACAAAAACCAAAAATCTGTTGCATAATAATGATAAAAACGATATAATGAAAGCGTGTTCAATATTAAAGATATAAATGCAATAAAACCATTAAAAATTAGCAAAAACCGTTTAATTAGTTAGTTTATGATTATTGGTCTTTTTCAGTCCAGTGTATCTGCTGTGACAGTCACTAAAAGTTACAAGTATGATTGGAATACGGTTTGGGAATATAGTACCAACTATCACGGCCATCAATATGCTCGGATTCCATCATGGTATCGTTATGATAGCTATTCTGAGTATAAAGTTGGTTCTGGCCGAAATTATGATCGTTATGAGGTACTAAACTACTACAGCGTAGGTTATTAATCTCTAAAGAGTGAGAAAAAGGAGGACTGTATATGATAACTCTTACTCATGTGACCTTAAAAACGCGACAAGTCATCTTACAAGATGTTGATTTTACATTTGAAAAGGGTAGGATTTATGGTATTCTTGCTATCAATGGCTCTGGAAAGACGACACTGTTCCGTGCCATTAGCAATTTAATTCCTATAAGTAGTGGAAATATCGCAGCCCCTCCTTCTTTATTTTATTATGAGAGTGTTGAATGGCTGGATGGAAACTTAAGTGGGATGGACTACCTTCGTCTTATCAAAAACATCTGGAAGTCAGGGCTGAACTTGGGGGATGAAATTGATTACTGGGAAATGTCTGACTATATCAGCCTTCCCATCCGCAAGTATTCCTTAGGTATGAAGCAACGCTTGGTGATTGCCATGTATTTCCTCAGTCAGGCAAAATGCTGGCTCATGGATGAGATTACAAATGGCTTAGATGAGTATTATCGACAGAAGTTTTTTGATAGGCTGGCACAAATCGATAGACAAGAACAGCTGGTTCTTTTAAGTTCCCACTATAAGGAAGAGTTGCTTGATGTCTGCGATAGAGTAGTAACCATTCATCAGGGGCAAATAGAAGAGGTTTAGTTTATGAAAGATGTTAGTCTATTTTTATTGAAAAAAGTTTTCAAAAGTCGCTTAAACTGGATTATCTTAGCTTTATTTGTATCTGGACTCGGTGTTACCTTTTATTTAAATAGTCGGACTGCAAACTCACACAGCTTGGAGAGCGAGTTGGAAACCAGTCTTGTAAAAGATGAGAGAATCATCAATGAATATGAAGAGAAACTCTCCCAAATATCTGATACCAACTCGGAGGAATACCAGATTGCTAAAAATAATTTAGACGGGCAAAAAAATCTTTCGACTCAAAAGACAGAAATTCTGACTTTATTAAAAGAAGGGCGATGGAAAGAAGCCTACTATTTGCAGTGGCAAGATGAAGAGAAGAATTATGAAATGATATCAAATACCCCGACTATTAGCTCTGACTTTAAAATGGCGGTTGACCGCCAACGAAAGATTTACCAAGCCCTGTATCCCTTGAACATAAAAGCACATACTTTGGAGTTTCCGACCCACGGGATTGATCAGATTATCTGGATTTTAGAGGCTATCATCCCAACCTTGTTTGTGATTGCTATTATTTTTATGCTAACACAACTGTTCGCAGAAAGATATCAAAATCATCTGGACACAGCTCAGTTATATCCTTTTTCAAAAGTGGCATTTGCCGTGTCCTCCCTTGGAGTTGGAGTGGGCTATGTAACTGTGCTGTTTATCGGAATCAGTGGATTTTCTTTTCTAGTGGGAAGTCTGATAAGTGGTTTTGGACAGTTAGATTATCCCTACCCGATTTATAGCTTAGTGAATCAAGAGGTAACTATTGGAAAGATACAAGATATGTTATTTCCTGGCTTGTTACTAGCTTTCTTAGCTTTTATCATCATTGTGGAAGTAGTGTACTTGATTGCTTACTTTTTCAAGCAAAAAATGCCTGTCCTCTTTCTTTCACTCATTGGGATTGTTGGCTTATTGTTTGGCATCCAAACAATCCAGCCTCTTCAAAAGATTGCACATCTGATTCCCTTTACTTACTTGCGTTCAGTGGAGATTTTATCTGGAAGATTACCTAAGCGGATTGATAATGTCAATCTGAATTGGAGCATGGGAATGGTCTTACTTCCTTGCCTGATTATCCTTTTGTTAGTGGGGATTCTATTTATCGAAAGATGGGGCAGTTCACGTAAAAGGGAAGTTTTTAATAGATTCTAGCTTTCCTATAGGGAAGCTAAGGAAAAACTAACATAGAGAGGGAATCAACTTGATTCTCTCTTTTTGATTCGAAAACCAAGCCAAAATACAAACAGAAACTTTTCAAAAAATAACTTTTTATCTTGACAAGAGTTCGAAAACTTGGTATCATATAAAAGTTGAGAAAAGCAGAAGTGAGAGCTTCTCGCCTTGTGACATTAAGTTGCCTGGCCCTACGGATGAAAAGTTTCTAAGAAACGCTATCATAACGTGCGGGCTTGTATATTTACGAGTCCGCTATTGTTTTTCTCTAATAAAACAAAAGAGGTGAAAACCATAGCAAAGCAAGACTTATTCATCAATGATGAGATTCGTGTACGTGAAGTTCGCTTGATTGGTCTTGAAGGAGAACAGCTAGGCATTAAGCCACTCAGTGAAGCGCAAGCTTTGGCTGATAACGCTAATGTTGACCTAGTATTGATTCAACCCCAAGCCAAACCGCCTGTTGCAAAAATTATGGACTACGGTAAGTTCAAATTTGAGTATCAGAAGAAGCAAAAAGAACAACGTAAAAAACAAAGTGTTGTTACTGTGAAAGAAGTTCGTCTAAGTCCAACTATTGACAAGGGTGACTTTGATACAAAACTTCGCAATGCACGCAAATTCCTTGAAAAAGGAAATAAAGTTAAGGTATCTATTCGCTTTAAGGGTCGTATGATTACCCATAAAGAGATTGGTGCAAAAGTTTTAGCCGAGTTTGCTGAAGCAACTCAAGATATTGCCATCATCGAACAACGTGCTAAAATGGATGGACGTCAAATGTTCATGCAATTGGCGCCAGCGACTGACAAAAAATAATTGTCAGAAAGTTAAATAAAGGAGAAAAAATCATGCCAAAACAAAAAACACACCGCGCATCAGCTAAACGTTTCAAACGTACAGGTTCTGGTGGACTTAAACGTTTCCGTGCTTACACTTCTCACCGTTTCCACGGAAAAACTAAGAAACAACGTCGTCATCTTCGTAAAGCATCTATGGTGCATTCAGGAGATTACAAACGTATCAAAGCAATGCTTACTCGCTTGAAATAATAGTTTGACTGTAAGTAAAGAATTCTAGGAAATATTTGGAGGAAATAAAACATGGCACGTGTTAAAGGTGGCGTTGTATCACGCAAACGTCGTAAACGTATTCTTAAATTAGCAAAAGGTTACTATGGAGCTAAACACATCTTGTTCCGTACTGCAAAAGAACAAGTAATGAACTCTTACTACTATGCATACCGTGACCGTCGTCAGAAAAAACGTGACTTCCGCAAATTGTGGATCACTCGTATCAACGCGGCAGCTCGTATGAACGGACTTTCATACTCACAATTGATGCATGGTTTGAAATTGGCTGAGATCGAAGTTAACCGTAAAATGCTTGCTGACTTGGCTGTTAACGATGCAGCAGCTTTCACAGCTCTTGCAGATGCAGCTAAAGCAAAACTTGGTAAATAATAACTGATGAGACTGGAACAGGATTGTCCCAGTCTTTTTAAAAATAAAGGAGAAAAAAATGGCTTCAAAAATGCTACACACTTGCTTGCGAGTAGAAAATCTTGAAAAATCAATCGCATTTTATCAAGATGCTTTTGGTTTTAAAGAATTGCGTCGCAGAGATTTTCCAGACCATGCCTTCACAATTGTCTATCTAGGACTTGAGGGTGACGACTATGAGTTGGAGTTGACTTATAACTACGATCATGGTCCTTATGTGGTTGGAGATGGGTTTGCCCATATCGCCCTCAGTACACCTGATCTTGAAGCTCTTCATCAAGAGCACAGTGCCAAAGGCTATGAAGTGACTGAGCCAAATGGTCTACCAGGAACTGCACCAAACTATTACTTTGTCAAAGACCCTGATGGCTACAAGGTCGAAGTCATTCGTGAAAAATAATCTCGTGAAGTCAAGTAGAATGTTCGTTTTCTACTTGACTTTTTTTATCTGAAAGAGTATACTAGTAAAAATTTAACCTTTAAGGGGAGTCCAGAGAGACTCACAAGGTGTCAGATAAAAGAATAGTGCAATTTTCTAGAGGAGACTTTTTGAGTGTGCTCTCTTCTGTTGTACGATTTTAACTGAGGCCTTGCACTAGCAAGGTCTTTTCTTTGTCTGGTCCCCTTAAAATTTAAGGAGGAAAAGTCATGAATCCCACATGTAAGAAACGTTTGGGTGCAATTCGATTGGAAACCATGAAGGTGGTTGCACAGGAGGAAATCGCGCCAAAAATCTTTGAATTAGTTCTAGAAGGGGAAATGGTTGAAGCTATGCGAGCAGGCCAATTTCTTCATCTGCGTGTGCCTGATGACGCCCATCTCTTGCGTCGCCCTATTTCAATTTCGTCTATCGATAAGGTTAAGAAACAGTGTCATCTCATTTATCGGATTGAGGGAGCTGGGACAGCTATTTTCTCAACCTTAAGTCAGGGAGATATTCTTGATGTGATGGGTCCTCAGGGGAATGGTTTTGACTTGTCTGACCTAGATGAGCAGAGCCAGGTTCTCCTTGTTGGTGGGGGGATTGGTGTTCCGCCCTTGCTTGAGGTTGCCAAGGAATTGCATGCGCGTGGTGTGAAAGTAGTGATAGTTCTCGGTTTTGCTAATAAGGATGCTGTTATCCTTGAAAAAGAATTAGCTCAATATGGTCAAGTCTTTGTAACGACAGATGATGGTTCTTATGGTATCAAGGGAAATGTTTCCGTTGTCATTAAGGATTTAGACAATCAATTTGATGCTGTTTACTCATGTGGGGCGCCTGGAATGATGAAGTATATCAATCAAACCTTTTATGACCACCCAAGAGCCTATCTATCTTTGGAATCTCGTATGGCTTGTGGTATGGGGGCTTGCTATGCCTGCGTCCTAAAAGTGCCAGAAAGCGAGACGGTTAGTCAACGCGTCTGTGAAGATGGCCCTGTTTTCCGCACAGGAACAGTTGTATTGTAAGGAGAAAATCATGACTACAAATCGTTTACAAGTTTCTCTACCAGGCTTGGATTTGAAAAATCCGATTATTCCAGCATCAGGCTGTTTTGGTTTTGGACAAGAGTATGCCAAGTACTATGATTTAGACCTTTTAGGTTCTATTATGATCAAGGCGACAACCCTTGAACCACGCTTTGGCAATCCAACTCCCAGAGTTGCTGAGACACCTGCTGGCATGCTCAATGCAATCGGCTTGCAAAATCCTGGTTTAGAGGTTGTTTTGGCTGAAAAGCTACCGTGGCTGGAAAGAGAATATCCAAATCTTCCTATTATTGCCAATGTGGCTGGTTTTTCAAAACAAGAGTATGCAGCTGTTTCTCATGGTATTTCTAAGGCAGCCAATGTAAAGGCTATTGAGCTCAATATTTCTTGCCCCAATGTAGATCACTGTAATCATGGACTCTTGATTGGTCAAGATCCAGATTTAGCCTATGATGTGGTGAAAGCAGCTGTCGAAGCCTCAGATGTGCCAGTTTATGTCAAACTGACCCCTAGTGTGACGGATATCGTTACTGTCGCAAAGGCAGCAGAGGATGCAGGAGCAAGTGGCTTAACCATGATCAATACTTTAGTCGGTATGCGCTTTGACCTCAAAACTCGCAAACCAATCTTGGCAAATGGAACGGGTGGAATGTCAGGTCCAGCAGTCTTTCCAGTAGCCCTCAAACTCATCCGCCAAGTTGCCCAAACAACAGACCTGCCTATCATTGGAATGGGGGGAGTGGATTCGGCTGAAGCTGCCCTAGAAATGTATCTGGCTGGTGCCTCTGCTATCGGAGTTGGAACAGCCAATTTTACCAATCCATATGCCTGTCCTGATATCATCGAAAATCTACCAAAGGTTATGGATAAATATGGCATCAGCAGTCTAGAAAATCTACGCAAGGAAGTAAAAGAGTCTATGAGATAAACTGCAATCAATCTGTTCTTGATGAACAAAGTTGTCAAGGAAGTAAGTTATAGTTGATTGAATCTAGAATAGTACGCTGTGACTGCTAAAATATTTCTAGAAATTAATTTGACTTTCCTAATTGATTTGTTTATATCTTATTGCAATCTACTATAAAAATCCTGATTTCAAGTAAAATCAGGATTTTTTCATGGATGCGATTTTTTCTGGATCTGGTGTGACACGGAGGGTCTTTTGTCCTGTGTAAGTAACAAAGCCTGGTTTTCCACCAGTTGGTTTGTTGAGTTTCTTGACTTCAATCATATCTACCTGAACCAGATTTGACAGGCGACCTTGAGAGAAGTAGGCGGCTAGTTCTGCCGCGTCTGTCTTGACTTCATCGGATGGGTCAAGATTTCCTAAGATGACAACATGGCTTCCAGGAATGTCCTTTGCATGGAACCAAAGTTCCTCCTTGCGGGCCATTTTAAAGGTTAGCTCCTCATTTTGCAGGTTGTTTCGTCCGACATAGATGATGGTTTTGCCATCACTGGCCAGATACTGTTCTGGTTTTTTGCGTTTCTGGATTTTTTCTCGCTGTCTTCTGCGGATAAAGCCGGTTTGAATCAATTCTTCACGGATTTCAGCGATTTCTTCTAGTCCAGCTTGGTTGAGGACGGTCTCCACACTTTCCAGATAGAGAATGGTTGCCTTGGTTTCCTCAATCAGATTAGTCAAGTATTTGACAGCTTCTTTGAGTTTCTGGTAACGTTTAAAATAGCGTTGGGCATTCTGGTTGGGAGTCAAGGCCTTATCAAGCGCAATCGTAATCGGTTGATTGGTGTAGTAGTTGTCTAGGATAACCTGGTCCTGGTCGTTAGGCACTTGGTGGAGGAAGGTTGTCAGCAATTCTCCTTTTTGGCGAAATTCTTCAGCATTGTCTGTCGCCAGTAACTCTTTTTCTTGTTTTTTGAGTTTTTGGCGGTTTTTCTGAAGTTCATTTTCAACACGACGAATGAGTTCACTGGCTTGCTGTTTGACGCGGTCGCGTTCAGCCTTGTCCTTATAGTAGGTGTCCAGCAAATCAGAAAGGCTGGTAAAAGTATCTCCCACTTGATTTTCAAAAGGAACTGGACTAAAGGAAGTCTCTGTCAAGCAAGGGTTGGTTTCTTGATTGAAAAAGTTACGGAAAGTGGAAAGTTTATCACCAACTAGAATGTTTTCCAATTCATTTGCCGTATCGCGTCCCAGACCTTGAAAGAGGTTTTGAAGATTTTTAGCTGTTGTTTCCTGTGTTTGCAGGATTTCAAAGAGTTTCTCGTCCTTGACCGTGAAAGGATTGAGAGATTCCGTACTTGGCGGAGCGATGTAGGTCGACCCAGGAAGCAAGGTGCGGTAGCTATTTTGTGAAAAGCCAACGTGTTTAATGACTTCGAGGATTTTGTGACTACTCTTATCAACCAGTAGAATATTACTGTGTTTGCCCATAATTTCGATAATCAAGGTAGCCTGAATATGGTCTCCAATCTCGTTTTTATTAGAAACCGTAATTTCCACAATACGGTCATTTTCCACCTGCTCAATCGACTCAATCAGGGCACCCTGCAAATACTTTCTCAAAACCATGATAAAGGTAGAAGGTTGGGCAGGATTTTCAAAAGTTGTTTGGGTCAGCTGAATGCGACCAAAAACTGGATGCGCAGAAAGGAGCAGGCGATGGCTTTGGCGATTGCTGCGGATTTGCAAGACCAACTCTTGTTCAAAAGGCTGATTGATTTTCTGGATGCGACCGTTCACTAACTCTCTTCGCAATTCCTCAACCATGTGGTGTAAAAAAAATCCGTCAAATGACATCGTTCTCTCCTTGTGATTGTATTCCATAGTATTATATCAAAAAGGTAGAATAAAATCATGGAAATGTGGTATAATAAAGCCAAGTAAAGAGAAACGAGAAGCACATGTATATTGAGATGGTAGATGAAACTGGTCAAGTTTCAAAAGAAATGTTGCAACAAACCCAAGAAATTTTGGAATTTGCAGCCCAAAAATTAGGCAAAGAAGACAAGGAGATGGCGGTTACCTTTGTGACCAATGAACGTAGTCATGAACTCAATCTGGAGTACCGTGACACAGACCGTCCGACAGATGTTATCAGCCTTGAATATAAGCCAGAGTTGGAAATTGCCTTTGATGAAGAGGATTTACTTGAAAATCCGGAATTGGCAGAGATGATGTCTGAGTTTGATGCCTATATTGGGGAACTGTTCATTTCTATTGATAAGGCTCATGAGCAGGCCGAGGAATATGGTCACAGCTTTGAGCGTGAGATGGGCTTCTTGGCAGTACACGGCTTTTTACATATCAATGGCTATGATCACTACACTCCGGAAGAAGAAGCGGAGATGTTCGGTTTACAAGAAGAAATTTTGACAGCCTATGGACTCACAAGACAATAAACGAAAATGGAAAAATCGTGACCTAATATCCAGTTTAGAATTTGCCATTACAGGAATTTTTACTGCCATCAAGGAAGAACGCAATATGCGAAAACATGCAGTAACGGCTCTTGTAGTCATTCTTGCAGGTTTAGTTTTTCAGGTGTCACGAATCGAATGGCTCTTTCTCCTATTGAGCATTTTCTTGGTAGTAGCCTTTGAAATTATCAATTCTGCTATCGAAAATGTGGTAGATTTGGCCAGTCACTATCACTTTTCCATGCTGGCTAAAAATGCCAAGGATATGGCGGCTGGCGCGGTATTAGTGGTCTCTCTTTTCGCAGCCTTAACAGGCGCATTGATTTTTCTCCCACGGATTTGGGATTTATTATTTTAAACAGTAAGAGGAAATTATGACATTTAAATCAGGCTTTGTAGCCATTTTAGGACGTCCCAATGTTGGGAAGTCAACCTTTTTAAATCACGTCATGGGGCAAAAAATTGCTATCATGAGTGACAAGGCGCAGACAACGCGCAATAAAATCATGGGAATTTACACGACTGATAAGGAGCAGATTGTCTTTATCGATACCCCAGGAATTCATAAGCCTAAAACGGCCCTTGGAGATTTCATGGTCGAATCCGCCTACAGCACTCTTCGTGAAGTGGATACTGTTCTTTTTATGGTGCCTGCTGATGAAGCGCGTGGCAAAGGGGACGATATGATTATCGAACGCCTCAAGGCTGCTAAGGTTCCTGTTATTCTGGTGGTGAACAAGATTGATAAGGTTCACCCAGACCAGCTTTTGTCTCAGATTGATGATTTCCGTAATCAAATGGACTTTAAGGAAATCGTTCCAATCTCAGCTCTTCAAGGGAATAACGTTTCTCGTCTTGTGGATATTTTGAGTGAAAATCTAGACGAAGGATTCCAGTATTTCCCGTCTGATCAAATCACAGACCATCCAGAACGTTTCTTGGTTTCAGAAATGGTTCGCGAGAAAGTCTTGCATCTAACTCGTGAAGAGATTCCTCACTCAGTTGCTGTGGTTGTTGATTCTATGAAACGAGATGAAGAGACAGACAAGGTGCATATCCGTGCAACCATCATGGTCGAGCGCGATAGTCAGAAAGGGATTATCATCGGTAAAGGTGGTGCTATGCTTAAGAAAATCGGTAGCATGGCCCGTCGTGATATTGAACTCATGCTAGGAGACAAGGTCTTCCTAGAAACCTGGGTCAAGGTTAAGAAAAACTGGCGTGATAAAAAGCTAGATTTGGCTGACTTTGGCTATAATGAAAAAGAATACTAAGTAGAGGTGGGCTCATGCCTGCTTCTTGTTTTTACAGAAGGAGGATTTATGCCTGAATTACCTGAGGTTGAAACCGTTCGTCGTGGCTTAGAAAAATTGATTTTGGGAAAGAAGATTTCCAGTGTAGAAATTCGCTATCCCAAGATGATTAAGACAGATTTGGACGAGTTTCAAAAGGAAGTGCCTGGTCAGATTGTTGAGTCAATGGGACGTCGTGGTAAATATTTGCTTTTCTGCCTGACAGATAAGGTTTTGATTTCCCATTTGCGGATGGAGGGCAAGTATTTTTACTATCCAGACCAGGTTCCTGAACGTAAGCATGCCCATATTTTCTTTCAGTTTGAAGATGGTGGCACGCTTGTTTATGAGGATGTTCGCAAGTTTGGTACTATGGAACTCTTGGCTCCTGACCTTTTAGACGCTTACTTTATTTCTAAAAAATTAGGTCCTGAACCAAGCGAACAAGACTTTGATGTGCAGGTATTTCAAGCTGCCCTAGCCAAGTCTAAAAAGCCTATCAAATCCCATCTCTTAGACCAGACTTTGGTAGCTGGACTTGGCAATATCTATGTGGATGAGGTTCTCTGGCGAGCTCAGGTTCATCCAGCCAGACCTTCCCAGACTTTGACAGCAGAAGAAGCGACTGCCATTCATGACCAGACTATCGCTGTTTTGGGTCAGGCTGTTGAAAAAGGTGGTTCCACCATTCGGACCTATACCAATGCCTTTGGGGAAGATGGAACCATGCAAGATTTTCATCAGGTCTATGACAAGGCTGGTCAAGAATGTTCACGTTGTGCTACTATCATTGAGAAAATCCAACTAGGTGGACGAGGCACCCATTTTTGTCCTCAGTGCCAAAGGAGGAATTGATGGGAAAAATCATTGGAATCACTGGGGGAATTGCCTCTGGTAAGTCAACCGTGACAAATTTTCTAAGACAGCAAGGCTTTCAAGTAGTGGATGCCGACGCAGTCGTCCACCAACTACAGAAACCTGGCGGTCGTCTGTTTAAGGCTCTAGTCCAGCACTTTGGGCAAGAAATCATCCTTGAAAATGGAGAACTCAATCGCCCTCTCCTAGCTAGTCTTATCTTTTCAAATCCTGAAGAACGAGAATGGTCTAAGCAAATCCAAGGAGAGATTATCCGTGAGGAACTAGCTACATTAAGAGACCAATTGGCTCAGACAGAAGAGATTTTCTTCATGGATATTCCCCTACTTTTTGAGCAGGCCTACAGCGCTTGGTTTGATGAGACTTGGCTGGTCTATGTGGATAGAGATGTCCAAGTAGAACGCTTAATGAAAAGGGATCAGCTATCCAAGAATGAAGCTGAGTTTCGTCTGGCAGCCCAGTGGCCTTTAGAGAAAAAGAAAGATTTGGCCAGCCATATTCTTGACAACAATGGAAATCAGGACCAGCTTCTTACTCAGGTGTTCTCCCTTCTTGAGGGAGGTAGCTAAGATGATAGAGATTAACTGGAAGGATAATCTGCGCATTGCCTGGTTTGGTAATTTTCTGACTGGAGCCAGTATTTCTTTGGTAGTGCCCTTTATGCCCATCTTTGTGGAAAATCTAGGTGTAGGGAGTGATCAAGCTGCTTTTTATGCAGGTTTAGCTATTTCTGTCTCTGCCATTTCTGCGGCACTTTTCTCTCCTATCTGGGGCATCCTTGCTGACAAATACGGTCGAAAACCCATGATGATTCGGGCTGGCATGGCCATGACTATTACTATGGGAGGCTTGGCCTTTGTCCCAAATATTTATTGGTTAATCTTTCTTCGTTTATTAAATGGGGTATTTGCAGGATTTGTTCCTAATGCAACGGCCTTGATAGCCAGTCAGGTTCCCAAGGAGAAATCAGGATCTGCCTTAGGTACTTTGTCTACAGGCGTAGTTGCAGGCACTCTAACTGGTCCCTTTATTGGTGGCTTTATCGCAGAATTGTTTGGCATTCGTACTGTTTTCTTACTGGTTGGTAGTTTTCTATTCTTAGCTGCTGTTTTGACTATTTGCTTTATCAAGGAAGATTTTCAACCAGTAGCCAAGGAAAAGGCCATCCCAACAAAGGAATTGTTTACCTCAGTTAAATATCCCTATCTTTTGGTTAATCTTTTTCTAACTAGTTTTGTCATCCAATTTTCAGCCCAATCGATTGGCCCTATTTTGGCTCTTTATGTGCGCGACTTAGGTCAGACAGAGAATCTTCTTTTTGTTTCTGGTTTGATTGTATCCAGTATGGGCTTTTCCAGCATGATGAGTGCAGGTGTTATGGGCAAGCTAGGTGACAAGGTGGGCAATCATCGCCTCTTGGTTGTAGCCCAGTTTTATTCAGTCATTATCTATCTCCTCTGTGCCAATGCCTCTAGCCCCCTTCAACTAGGACTTTATCGATTCTTCTTTGGATTGGGGACAGGTGCCTTGATTCCTGGAGTTAATGCTCTTCTCAGTAAGATGACTCCAAAATCAGGTATTTCAAGAGTATTTGCCTTCAATCAGGTATTCTTTTATCTGGGAGGTGTCGTTGGGCCTATGGCAGGTTCTGCAGTGGCGGGTCAATTTGGCTACCATGCTGTTTTTTATGCGACAAGCCTTTGTGTTGCCTTTAGTTGCCTCTTTAACCTTCTTCAATTTCGAACATTATTAAAAGTAAAGGAAATCTAGTGCGAGTAAAAATTAATCTAAAATGCTCCTCTTGTGGCAGTATCAATTATCTAACCAGTAAAAATTCAAAAACTAATCCAGACAAGATTGAGGTTTTAAAGTATTGTCCCAAGGAAAGAAAAGTAACCCTACATCTTGAATCTAAGTAGATTTTATGGTAAAATAATAGGGATTTTAAGGAGTTTGATATGTATAACCTATTATTAACCATTTTATTAGTATTATCTGTTGTGATTGTGATTGCGATTTTCATGCAACCAACCAAAAACCAATCCAGCAATGTATTTGATGCCAGCTCAGGTGATTTGTTTGAACGCAGTAAAGCACGTGGTTTTGAAGCTGTGATGCAGCGTTTGACAGGGATTTTAGTCTTTTTCTGGCTAGCCATTGCCTTAGCATTGACGGTATTATCAAGTAGATAAGAAAATAATGGGCAGGACTAGGTCTTTGCCTCTTTTTATTTTTATACTCTTCAAAAATCTCTTCAAACCATGTCAGCTTCCATCTGCAACCTCAAAATGGTGTTTTGAGCAACCTGCGCCTAGCTTTCTAGTTTGCTCTTTGATTTTTATTGAGTATTAAAGGATGTTTGAGAAGATTTTACAGTAAAAGAAAATTAAAAATCTAGAAAGAAAATATGAAAGATAGAATAAAAGAATATTTGCAAGACAAGGGAAAGGTGACTGTCAATGATTTGGCTCAGGCTTTGGGAAAAGACGGTTCCAAGGATTTTCGTGAGTTGATTAAAACCTTGTCCTTAATGGAAAGAAAGCACCAGATACGCTTTGAAGAAGATGGTAGTCTGACCTTGGAAGTCAAGAAAAAACATGAGATTACTCTCAAGGGGATTTTTCATGCTCATAAAAATGGCTTTGGTTTTGTCAGTCTGGAAGGGGAAGAGGACGACCTTTTTGTAGGAAAAAACGATGTTAACTACGCTATTGATGGTGATACCGTTGAGGTGGTCATCAAGAAAGTTGCTGACCGCAACAAGGGAACAGCAGCCGAAGCTAAAATTATCGATATCCTAGAGCACAGTTTGACAACCGTAGTCGGTCAAATCGTTCTGGATCAGGAAAAGCCCAAGTATGCTGGCTACATCCGTTCAAAAAATCAGAAAATTAGCCAACCGATTTATGTAAAAAAACCAGCTCTTAAACTTGAAGGAACTGAAGTGCTTAAGGTCTTTATCGACAAGTATCCAAGTAGAAAACATGATTTTTTTGTAGCTTCGGTGCTTGATGTAGTTGGTCATTCGACAGATGCTGGGATTGATGTTTTGGAAGTTTTGGAGTCTATGGATATTGTCTCTGAATTTCCAGAGGCTGTTCTTAAGGAAGCTGAAACAGTGCCAGATGCTCCATCTGAAAAAGATATGAAAGACCGCATTGATTTGCGAAATGAGATTACTTTTACCATTGACGGTGCGGATGCCAAGGACTTGGACGATGCGGTGCATATCAAGGCCTTGAAAAATGGAAATCTGGAACTTGGAGTTCACATAGCAGATGTTTCCTACTATGTGACCGAGGGTTCCGCCCTTGACAAGGAAGCCCTTAACCGCGCAACTTCTGTCTATGTGACAGACCGTGTGGTTCCAATGCTTCCAGAACGACTGTCAAATGGAATCTGCTCCCTCAATCCTCAAGTTGACCGCCTGACCCAGTCTGCCATTATGGAGATTGATAAACATGGTCGTGTGGTCAACTACACCATTACACAAACAGTTATCAAGACTAGCTTCCGTATGACCTATAGTGATGTCAATGATATCTTAGCGGGCGACGAGGAAAAGAGACAAGAATATCATAAAATTGTACCAAGTATCGAACTCATGGCCAGGCTTCATGAAACTTTAGAAAACATGCGTGTGAAACGCGGAGCCCTCAATTTTGATACCAATGAAGCTAAGATTTTAGTGGATAAGCAAGGTAAGCCTGTTGATATCGTTCTTCGACAGCGTGGCATTGCCGAGCGCATGATTGAGTCCTTTATGTTGATGGCCAATGAAACAGTTGCTGAGCATTTTAGCAAGCTGGATTTGCCTTTCATCTATCGAATTCATGAGGAGCCAAAGGCTGAAAAAGTTCAAAAGTTTATTGATTATGCTTCAAGTTTTGGATTGCGCATTTATGGGACTGCTAGTGAGATTAGTCAGGAGGCCCTTCAATACATCATGCGTACTGTTGAGGGAGAACCTTATGCGGATGTATTGTCTATGATGCTTCTGCGCTCCATGCAGCAGGCTCGTTATTCGGAGCACAATCACGGCCACTATGGACTAGCTGCTGACTATTATACTCACTTTACCAGTCCGATTCGTCGTTATCCAGACCTTCTGGTTCACCGTATGATTAGGGACTATGGTCGTTCTAAGGAAATAGCCGAGCATTTTGAACAAGTGATTCCAGAGATTGCAACCCAGTCTTCCAATCGTGAGCGTCGTGCCATTGAGGCTGAGCGTGAAGTCGAAGCCATGAAGAAGGCTGAGTATATGGAAGAATACGTGGGTGAAGAGTACGATGCAGTTATCTCCAGCATCGTTAAATTTGGTCTCTTTGTTGAATTGCCAAACACGGTTGAAGGTTTGATTCATATCACCAATTTACCTGAATTTTATCATTTCAATGAGCGTGATTTGACTCTGCGTGGGGAAAAATCGGGTACAACTTTCCGTGTAGGTCAGCAAATCCGTATCCGAGTTGAAAGAGCTGACAAGATGACGGGTGAAATTGACTTCTCTTATATTCCAAGTGAGTTTGATGTGATTGAAAAAGGCTTGAAACAGTCTAGTCGCAATGATAGAGGGCGTGGTTCAAGTCGTCGTTCAGATAAGAAGGAAGACAAGAGAAAATCAGGACGCTCAAATGATAAGCGCAAGCATTCGTCAAAAGACAAGAAAAAAGGAAAGAAACCTTTTTACAAGGAAGTAGCTAAGAAAGGAGCTAAGCATGGCAAAGGGCGAGGGAAAGGTCGTCGCACAAAATAAAAAGGCGCGCCACGACTATACAATCGTAGATACGCTAGAGGTAGGGATGGTCCTGACTGGGACTGAAATCAAGAGTGTACGAGCAGCTCGAATCAATCTCAAGGATGGCTTTGCCCAAGTAAAAAATGGGGAGGTTTGGTTGAGCAATGTTCATATCGCACCTTATGAAGAGGGCAATATCTGGAATCAGGAACCAGAACGTCGCCGCAAACTCCTGCTCCATAAGAAGCAAATTCAAAAATTGGAACAAGAGACCAAAGGGACAGGAATGACGCTGGTTCCCCTTAAGGTCTATATCAAAGATGGCTACGCCAAGCTCCTTTTAGGTTTAGCTAAAGGGAAGCATGACTATGATAAACGGGAGTCTATCAAACGACGTGAGCAGAATCGCGATATTGCGCGCGTGATGAAAGCAGTCAACCAGCGATAAAAAGAGGAATGAAGATGGAAAAACTAGTTGCCTATAAACGCATGCCTTTGTGGAATAAACAAACCATGCCTGAAGCTGTTCAGCAGAAACATAATACCAAGGTTGGAACTTGGGGGAAAATTACTGTCTTGAAGGGAGCTCTCAAGTTTATTGAATTGACAGGAGATGGTGAGGTTTTAGCTGAGCACCTCTTTGAAGCAGGGGCTGATAATCCCATGGCACAACCACAAGCTTGGCATCGAGTGGAGGCTGTAACAGACGATGTGGAATGGTATTTGGAATTTTATTGTAAACCTGAGGATTATTTCCCTAAGAAATACAATACCAATCCTGTTCATTCAGAGGTCTTAGAGGCTATGCAGACAGTAAAACCAGGGAAAGCCTTGGATTTGGGCTGTGGTCAAGGCCGTAATACACTCTTTCTATCCCAGCAAGGTTTTGATGTGACAGCTGTGGATCAAAATGAACTGGCCCTTGAAATTTTGCAAAGCATTGTGGAGCAAGAAGACCTGGACATGCCAGTCGGTCTTTACGATATCAATTCAGCTAGTATTAGCCAAGCCTATGATTTCATCGTTTCGACAGTTGTTTTGATGTTTTTACAAGCAGACTGTATTCCTGCAATTATTAAAAATATGCAAGAGAAAACCACTGTTGGTGGCTACAATCTTATCGTCTGTGCCATGGACACGGAGGATTATCCTTGCTCTGTGAACTTCCCATTCACATTTAAAGAAGGAGAATTGGCAGACTATTACAAGGACTGGGAATTGGTTAAGTACAATGAAAATCCTGGTCATCTTCACCGTCGCGATGAGAATGGCAATCGTATTCAACTACGCTTTGCGACCATGCTAGCTAAGAAAATCAAATAAACATGAATGAAGATTAGGAATTTTCCTGATCTTTTTTAAAATGCTAAATGTTATAAAAATGTAATATTTCTGACAATATGATTTTTATTTCAAAAAAATATATAATTATATTATAAAAGAACCTTTATGCGTATATATATATACGCATAAAAATTATAATAGATTAAAAAATATGAAAAATGTTCTATTGAATTTTTATAGTAAAAGAGTATCATATAATATGATAAAGTATTTATTTTGGAGGAAATTAAATGTTTCATAAAGGTAAACACGATCGTGAAAAGCAATTACGTTTTTCTATTCGTAAGGTCAGCTTTGGTGCAGCTAGTGTCGCAGTAGCTGCATTGTTCATGTTTTTAGGAAATGGAGCAGTATCTGCTGCAGAGCAAGGAGTGCCTTCAACTAATGGGGAGACTCAAGCACCGCAACCTAAAGATCAGAATGTCCAGAATGGGACCTACGAAGGGAACACAGTAGCAATTAGTCCTGCTGCAACAGTAGAGACAAATACTCAACCTTCAACAGTTGAAAATAATCCTTCTCCAGAATCATCACCTCAGAAGGTGGAGACTCTAGATAAGAAAGAATTAACAGATTTAATCAAAGAAGTTGATGGAAAGTTTGCTGAAGGAACCTATGCTACTAAGACAGAAGAAAGCGTTAATAATCTTAGAACTGTCTTAGAAGAAGCAAGAACAGCTTTAAATAATGCGAAAACACAAGCTGAATTATCACAAGCACAAGCTAAATTAGTTACAGCCACAACAAAATTACAAACAAAACCAGAAGAGAAAAAAGAAGCACCAGCAGTTGATACTACAAATGGAAAATCAACTGTAGGTGTTAAAGCAACAAATACTGAGAAAGCAGCAGATACGAATTCAATCGCAAACTCAGGTTCTAGAGATGAACGTAATGGAAAAGTATTGGATAAAAATAATCCATTCCGTACAGATACAACTACACCGAATACGGATCCTGATGCGAATCAAACGTATACATTACCAGGAGATAGTGCGGGTATTGCTGAATTAGCTGATAGTTTAAATAATTTGGCTTCTTCTATAAGTAATGAAACTAAATTAGCTTCTATTGATAAGTTAGGACATCTTAAAGATGTAAAGGCTGGTGAAGTAAAAGAAATCGATGAATTTGGTGGTTGGTCAGCTATAACAGCAAATGGAAAAAAAGGAAAATTTGCCATTGCACGAAAAACTGAAGAGGGAGTATACCCTATTGAGACAGTGAACGTTACCAGAACAGGAACAGGTACAACTAGAAAATATTTAATACACGTTGAAGAAAATGCGTTTGATCGTTCAAATGAATATGCCCTGTTTCTTTCAAAAGTTAGAACGTATGAAACTAAAGATGAAGAAACATTTGATGGAGAGCCATTTAAAGATGTAGATAAGAATGGGGGACATGGAGAAAGACTTACAATTTCTAAAGGATTAAAAGGATTCAATGGAATAGAAAAAACTTATAAAGCCTATTCTTCATCAACTGGAACTGGGGTAAATATTTCTTTTAAAACAGGATTTACAGGAGATATTGATGGTGTCAAGGCTGGATATAAAGTTAAGGTAATTGCAAAATTTAAAGATGGGCATACAGAGTCTATTTATGATCAAAGTTTTCTTCCAACTGATTCCAAAGATGAAACAACTCCGAATAAAGTAACTACGAGAGTAGTATCAGTTAATGCAAATGATAGCATTATAGCTAAGGTTTCAAGTAACCCAGTGCCAACAAAATCTAATCTTAACCAAAAGTTAGCAGATTATAAAAATAAACAAGTAAGTAAAACAGGTAGTTTCACAGTTGAAAATATTAATTTGCCTAAAGGAGCGATAGGGTATACAGTTCAAATTAGTGCTTCTGATAATTCTAAATTAGGAATGGGATATCAAACTACATGGTCTCAATATGCATTACCTCTATCAGGACTTAAAGTTACTATTACACAAGATACGAATAGAATTGCAAAAACACTTTTAAAAAGAGTCTACAATAAGTTAAAAGAAACAGAAACGGCAGATAAAGCAGGGAAAACTGATGATACTAAAACAGCATACACAGAGGAACTTGGAAAAGTAAAAACTCTTCTTGAGGAAGAGTTGAAAACAACAGAAGACTATAAAAAAGCGCTTTCATCACTTCTAAAAAAACAAGGGGCTTTAATAACGGCTGCAACACCGGATGAAAAGGCTGATTTATCTACACAAGTTGAGGGATTAAAAAAGGTATCTACAGATAATAAAACACCTAATAGTATTGATAAATACAATCAAGAGTTTGAAAGGAATAATCAGCATATTCAATCAATAACACAAGAAGTAACAGCTATTATCGATAAACAAGGGAATGCAACTAAAGATGAAGTAAGTAAAGCATTAGAGAGGGTAAAGTCTATAAAAGCCAAATTAGATAAAGCTGCTGGATTGTTAGTTGATAAAGGAGATAAGAGTGAACTCACTCCAGTTGCGACAACGGACGCCGAAACAACCAAAACAACCGATGCGAAGTACTACAATGGAACATCAGAAAAGAAAGCAGCTTATGACCAAGCAGTAGCAGCAGGTAAGAAAGTCTTAGAAGATCCGAATGCAACGCAAGAAGCTGTCAATAACGCTAAGAAAGCCATTGAAGCCGCAAAAGGTGAGTTAGATGGAACAGCAACAGATAAGAGTGAACTCACTCCAGTTGCGACAACGGACGCCGAAACAACCAAAACAACCGATGCGAAGTACTACAATGGAACATCAGAAAAGAAAGCAGCTTATGACCAAGCAGTAGCAGCAGGTAAGAAAGTCTTAGAAGATCCGAATGCAACGCAAGAAGCTGTCAATAACGCTAAGAAAGCCATTGAAGCCGCAAAAGGTGAGTTAGATGGAACAGCAACAAACAAAGAAGCAGCCAAAGCAGAAGTAGATGCAACATTAGTAGAAAAAGAAAAAGCAATCGAAGCTAACGACAAACTTTCAGATGCAGAAAAAGCAGCAGCGAAAGCTGAAGTAGCGAAAGCTGCAATCGCAGCTGTAAAAGCTATCAATGAAGCGAAAGATCAAGATGGTGTAGACGGTGCTCAAACTACAGGAGTTAAAGCAATTAACGCAGTAACTCCAGTAGGTAAAGAGAAAGCCCTAGAAGCAATCCAAACAGCGTCAGAAACTAAGATT
>NZ_VMMF01000008.1:0-34024 GCF_013277075.1 Streptococcus sp. 959 | reverse complement strand
CTACAAATATTATAGAGCCCATATATCTAAAAGAAACTCTAAATCCGTTTCATCTTGATATATAGTAGATTGAAACAAGATGTGAACAAGTTTATTGAGAAATTCAAATTAATTTCATGTTTTAGAAGTAGTATTGTACTATTCTAGATTCGATTCACTATAGTATAGAAAAAAGCCATCAAGTGATGACTTTATCAATGAATTCTAACGATTATCCTCTCCAATTTTATCTTTTGTTAAACTCAATATAAGTGACAAAGAGAAATTTATTGCTGCAATACTTTTCTTGGTTTGGTACCTTCAGCTGGACCAATGACACCTGCCATCTCAAGCTCTTCCATGAGACGGGTCGCACGGTTAAATCCAACTGACAAACGACGCTGAATCATAGATGCGCTGGCTTTCTGGGTCTCAATGACTAGAGCCTTGGCTTCTTCAAAAAGCGGATCTCCACCAGAATCACCATCTGAAAATTCTCCTTCATTCTCAGAAACCTCACCTGGATCAAAGCTCTCATCGTAGTCCGCATCTGCCTGAGCCTTGATGAAGTTTACGATGCGTTCGACATCGTCATCCGAGATAAAGGAGCCTTGGAGACGAACTGGGTGGTTTTCATCAATCGGTTTAAAGAGCATGTCACCTCGACCAAGCAGTTTTTCTGCTCCATTTTCATCTAAAATAGTACGGGAATCTGTCCCTGATGAAACTGCGAAAGCGACACGAGATGGGACATTGGCCTTGATCAGACCAGAAATGACGTCAACGGATGGACGCTGAGTCGCAAGAATCATGTGAATACCTGCAGCACGCGCCTTCTGCCCTAGACGGATGATAGCATCTTCCACTTCCTTGCTGGCCACCATCATAAGGTCAGCCAACTCATCTACAATCACGACAATGAGTGGTAGCGGAATTTGCTTGTATTCAGACTGGGAATTGAACTCTTCTACCTTGGCATTAAAACCTGCAATATTCCGAACTCCCACCTTGGCAAAGAGTTCATAACGATTTTCCATTTCATCCACAACCTTTTGCAGAGCCTTGCTGGCTTTGCGTGGATTAGTCACGACTGGAATCAAGAGATGGGGAATATCATTGTAAACAGACAACTCAACCATCTTGGGATCGACCATCATAAATTTAACTTGTTCAGGTCTCGCCTTCATGAGGATGCTAGCGATAATGCCATTAACAGCTACTGACTTCCCTGAGCCTGTTGAACCCGCGACGAGCAAGTGGGGCATTTTAGAAAGGTCAAAAGCTCTTGCGGTTCCATTAACAGCCTTTCCTAAAGGAATTTCCAAGAGATTTTCTGCTTTTGTTTGAGATTGTTCCCATAGTTCACGGAAAGATACAGTCGCAATCTCGGAGTTAGGTACTTCGATTCCAACTAAGGATTTACCAGGGATAGGTGCTTCGATTCGGACATCCTTGGCCGCCAAGGCTAGAGCGAGGTCATCTGCTAAATTGGAAATGCGGTTAACCCTTACACCCACTGCTGGCTTAACTTCATACTTGGTCACTGATGGTCCAATTTCAGCCCGTTCAACTGTTACCTTGATACCAAAGCTAGCAAAGGTTTCTTCTAGGATTTTGATGTTTTCTCGGACGATTTTCTTTTCTTTAGACTGGTCCTTTGGTTTATCTGGGGCAAAGAGTTGTAAGCTTGGAAGTTTGTATTCTAGGGCTTCCTTAGCTGAAAAATTGACCTGAACATCTTCATCATCAGAACCGTCTTCCTGTTCAGGGAATTCAAGTTCAGGTTGAGGCAGGATGATTTCTGGTTCCACCCACTCTTCTTCCGGAAAAGGTGGAACGTCAAGCACAACATCATCAGTCAGAATTTCACCCGTTTCCATATCAACAGGAGGCAAATCGAGTAAGGCTTTTTCAGCCTCTTCTTTCTCTAATCTAGCCTCTTCCTCAGCCTTTTGATGAGCTTTTTCTTCTTGTTTGACAAAGCGTTCCTCTTTTCGACGCTCATGACCTTCCCGCCATTTGGCAAAGCCTCTACTGAAGAATTCAGCAATATCGTAAACAGACCAAGGACTGACTAGGAGTGCACCAACTAAAATAAAGATAGAACCAATAAAGTAAGTACCGATATTTGAGAAGAGAAAGGCGATTGGCATATAAAGAGCAACCCCAATCAATCCTCCACCAGCAAAACTGGTCGTTCGAAAACCAGTCAGATCAGTCACAACCTGAGCCATAGTCCCTTTTAATACCGACTTATCCAAACCATATTTCCAAACTAAGTAGGCCTCAAAAATCAAGAGCAAACCTGCAAATATGGTGAAAAAGCCAGATAGGAGCCCTTCCTGTTTTCGTATCCACTTGAAAAAGAAGAGATAGAGTAGGATGCCAAATATTGCCAGATAAGCTAGGCTACCCACCAGCAAGCGAATTAGATTGTAAAGGGTTATACCTGCAGCCCCTAATTTGAAGGCTGCGAAAATCAATAAAAGCGCGATTCCAAGCGAAATCAACATTCGTTGAATCGCTTCTTTTCTTTCGAGTTCTGCTTTAGACGGTCTCCGTCTTGTTTTACTTGTATTCTTGTTTGCCATTCTTCTATTATACCATATTTCAAATCCATTTCGGAAAGAGAAAAGATTGCACCAAACAGTACAATCCTTCAATTTTATAGCTAATTTTTATGCTTGGGGTTTGCGGAGGTAACCATAAACCACACCACTTACGATTGCTCCTACCAAGACAGAAACGAGGTAAAGGAGAGCATTTGAAGTAAGGGCAATAACGAAGATTCCTCCGTGTGGCGCCATGAGTTTGATACCAGCAAGACCAACAAGACCACCTGCTACTGCTGAACCAAGGATGAAACTTGGGATAGCACGAGCTGGGTCAGCGGCACCAAATGGAATCGCTCCCTCAGTGATAAATGACAAGCCCATGATGATGTTTGTCAAACCAGAGTTACGTTCTTCCTTAGTAAATTTATCTTTGAAAAGAAGAGTTGCAACAAAGATAGCAAGTGGTGGAACCATTCCTCCAGCCATAACTGCTGCCATGGCTACAGAACCACCTGAAGAAACAGTTGCTGCAAGCGTACCTGTCCCAAAAACATAAGCCGCTTTGTTTACTGGTCCACCCATGTCAACAGCCATCATTCCTCCAAGAACGATACCAAGAAGGACAGCTGAACCTCCACCAAGACCGCCTAGGAAGTCATTCATAGCAGTGTTGATTGCTGCCATTGGGATGTTAACAGCTAGCATGACAAATCCAGTCAAGATTGTTCCAAGAAGTGGCAATAGAAGGATTGATTTTGCACCTTCAAGTGAACGTGGAACTTTAACGTATTTCTTGATAGCAAGAACCAAAGCACCTGCAATAAATCCACCAACAAGGGCACCTAGGAAACCAGATGAGACACCTGCAAGAGTTGACGTTGCTTCACCACCTGCTGCATAAGGAATTTTACCAAAAGCAAAACCTTCTTTGGCAATAGCACCAGCCACGAAACCTGCTACCAAACCTGGTTTTTCAGCGATAGAGTAGGCAACATAACCTGCAAAGACTGGAAGCATCAAACCAAAGGCAGCTCCACCAATTTTCATGAACATAGAAGCTAGCTCATGGTAGGAACCAAGATTACCAAGATTTTCATTTGGAACACCCAAAGCACCGTCAATCAAGAAGGCAAGGGCAATCATGATACCTCCACCAATAACGAATGGCAACATTTGGGATACACCACTCATCAAGTGTTTGTAGAAGGCACCACCAAGGCTTTGTTTTTCGTTAGAGGCTGTTGCAGCTTTTGCACCATTAGCAGCACGGTAGACTTCAGCATCTCCTGAAAGAGCCAAGTTAATCAATTCTTCTGTTTTACGGATGCCGTCAGCAACTGGACGATTGATCAAAGGTTTGCCATCGAAACGATCCATTTCAACGGCCTTGTCTGCTGCTATGATAACAGCTTTAGCCTTGCGGATGTCTTCAGCAGTTAGTTGGTTTCCAACACCGCTAGCACCGTTGGTTTCGACCTTAATTCCAACACCCATTTCAGCAGCCGCTTTTTGAAGGGCTTCTTGAGCCATGTAAGTATGGGCAATACCTGTCGTACAAGCTGTAACAGCCACGATAAAGTCACCAGATTCATTAGCATGTGCTTGAACAGGCTCTTCCGTTTTTTCTGAAGCTTGGTTAAAGAGGTCAATAACTTGATCAGCTGATGTTACTTGACGGAGTTTGTCAGCAAATCCATCTTTCATCAAGTATTGAGACAATTCTGCCAAGGCAGCCAAGTGAGTATCATTAGCACCTTCTGGAGCTGCAATCATAAAGAAGAGGTCGGTTGCTTGTCCATCCAAGCTCTCATAGTCAACACCCTTGTTTGACTTAGCAAAGAGAACAGTCGCCTCTTTGACAGCAGAGTTCTTACTGTGAGGCATTGCGATTCCGTCACCCAAACCAGTAGAAGTGAGAGCTTCACGCGCCAAAATTCCTTCTTTAAAGGTTTCAAAATCCGTCACATAACCGTGGTCTGTCAAGCTTTTAATCATCTCTTCGATGACAGCAGTTTTTTCAGTTGCCTGCAAATCTAGCAACATGACATCTTTTCTCAATAGGTCTTGAATTTTCATCTTTTTTCTACCTCAACTTTTTCATATGTTTCTTTAATAAATTCCGCCGTTGCCAAATCATCTGAGAAGGTGGTTGCTGTTCCACAAGCAACCCCCCATTTGAAGGCTTCTACTGCGTCTTTTGATTTGACAAATTCACCTGTGAATCCAGCAACCATAGAATCACCAGCCCCAACTGAATTTTTGACTGTCCCTTTGATTGGTTTAGCAAAGTAAGCTCCCTCAGATGTGACAAGAAGAGCACCATCACCAGCCATAGAGATAATAACATTTTGAGCACCTTTAGCCAGTAACTCACGAGCGTATTTCTCAATTTCATCTAAACTTTCGAGTTTCACTCCAAAGATAGCTCCAAGTTCATGATTGTTTGGTTTGACCAAGAGCGGTTGGTATTCCAAACTATCAATCAAGGTCTGGCCTTCAAAGTCACAAACCACTTGCGCACCCGTCTGACGCGTCAAGGCAATCAAATCCTTATAGATAACATTGCCTAGATTTTTAGCACTTGAACCCGCAAATACAACCGTGTCTTCTGCAGTCAAACTAGACAAAATAGCTTTCAACTCTTCTAACTGGGCTGGTTCAACAGTTGGACCCGTTCCGTTGATTTCTGTCTCTTGGTCTGCTTTGATTTTAACATTGATACGAGTATCTTCTGCCACTTGGACAAAACGTGTCTCGATTTCTTCCTCTGCCAAAGTATCTGTAATAAATTTACCAGTAAAGCCACCGATAAATCCCGTCGCTGTATTTGGAATATCCAAGCGTTTCAAAACACGACTGACATTGATTCCTTTCCCACCAGCAAACTTATCATCACTATCCATTCGATTGACACTACCGACTTGGACTTGGTCCAAACGGACAATATAGTCAATGGATGGATTAAGTGTGACTGTATAAATCATACTTCTATTACCTCCGTTTTCTCCTTAATAGCCTGCAAGAGCTCATGCCCTTGACTTGTGATAACAATAGCTCGTTTGAGTGGTGCTACCTTAGCAAAGCAAGTTTGTCCAATTTTTGACGAATCCACCAAGACATAGGTCTGTTTGGCATTCTCTAAAATAGCTCGCTTCACAGCTCCCTCCTCCATATCAGGAGTCGTATAATAGCCATCATCTACACCATTCATCCCGATAAAGGCACGGTCAAAGTGCAATTGGTTAATCTGGTTAAGAGCAACTCCCCCGATGCTCGCATCTGTCGCCATCTTGACACTTCCTCCAACCATGACAGTCGGAATCTGCTTTTCAACCAACTGAGCTGCATGGTGAATCGAGTTGGTCACGACTGTAACATTCTTATTGACCAATTCATGAATCAAAAAGGCTGTAGTTGTTCCAGCATCGATAAAGATGACATCTTGTTCCTTGATGAGAGAGGCTGCTTTCTGAGCCAGCAACTTCTTCTCTTGAAGGTTTTTGACAGATTTTTCTTGAATGGTTTCTTCTTCCTGCAAGGAATGGGGCAATTCTGCTCCACCATGCACGCGACGAAGCTTGTTTTCAGCTTCCAATTCATCCAAATCTCTTCGAACCGTTGATTCTGACGTTTCTAGCAAACTAACTAATTTCTCTAGAGAAACTACATGATGTTGGTTTAACTCCTCTAAAATCAGTTGCTTCCGCTCTGTTTTTAACACTGAATCACCTCCTGTTATCGTTTACACTATTCATTCTATCACACTTTCTTTCAAAGTCAAGCGCTTTTTGTCATTTTCTTTCAAAATCTATCATTTTTCTTATTTCCAAAATTTTTATTGCAAGATAAGAGCCTTTATGGTAGACTATTTGAGTAAGTATTGGAAGATTACTCAAGAGGCTTAAGAGGCCGTGTTGGAAACGCGGTAGGCGTGTAACAGCGTGCGTGGGTTCGAATCCCATGTCTTCCGTTTATTTTAAAAAAGATACCCAAGAAATCTTGGGTATCTTTTTTCTTATATGCTTGTTTTATAACTCGGGTGAATTTCTTAGAAAATATCAAATAACAATTTCACATTGAGAATTGTTAAGATAATGGAAACGATATAGCCAAGGATGGTATTCCATTTGGCATTGGTAAATTCTCCCATCAGTGATTTCTTAGAAGTTAGATAAATCAGTGGGAAGATTGAAAATGGAAGAGCAATCGAAAGAAAGACTTGTGAATAAACCAATAACTGATCCAATGTTTTTTCCTGATGACCAAACAGAACCGCTACAATCATGACAGGCAACAAGGCAAAGAGACGAGTTGCCAAACGAATGAACCATTGAGGTAATCTCATATGCAAGAAACCTTCCATAACGATTTGTCCAGTCAAGGTACCCGTAATTGTCGAATTTTGACCACTGGCTAATAAAGCCAAGGCAAACAAGGTTGATAAGGTCGAGCTAGCTATAGCTCCTGCAATAGTAGAATCCTGCAAGGCATTATACATTTGAGAGAAGGCAGAAATCTCAGATGCATGGCCGAAAAAGAGAGCCGCCCCGAGAATTAATAGAAGGGAGTTAACCACAAAGGCCAAGGATAATTGGAGATTTGAATCCCAGGTCATAAAGCGCACGGCTTTTCGAACATCATTCTTGTCCTTGTGATTGATTTTCCGAGTTTGAGACAAGGAAGAATGCAAATAGAGGTTATGGGGCATAACCGTTGCTCCCACGATCCCTAGTGCCAAGGTTAATTGACTTTCATGCCCTGGCAAGGGACTTTCAAATAAGGTTGCATTCGGTAGATAACCCTCAACGATTCCTTGGAAGCTTGGATGTGACAAAGCTACCAGATAGGTAAAAATTGCTAGAATGGTTAAAATCAGTGTTGTCACAATAGCTTCAATCTTCTTAAAGCCAAATTTCATCAGAAGCAATAAGAGAAAAACATCCAACACGGTCAAGAGAATTGCTATCATAATCGGAATCTTAAAGAGAAGATTGAGAGCAATCGCTGAACCTAGAACTTCTGCCAGATCTGTCGCCATCAAGGCTAATTCTAAAATCACCCATAGACTATAACGAAGCCATTTAGGTGAATGATGAGCCGTTGCTTGAGCCAGGTCCATCTGGGTTACAATACCAAGCTTTCCTGCCATCTGCTGAAGTTGCATGGCAATGAGAGATGAAATCAAGATAACAAACAAGAGACTATACTTATAGGAAGCACCACCGACTACACTGGTAATCCAGTTTCCTGGATCCATATAACCAACTGCAACAAGAGCACCCGGACCTAAAAAGGCCTTTAAATTTTGCCAGAAATGATTGTTATTTGGAGTATCGATAGATTGATTAATCTCAGAGAGTGACACTTTTTTATGAGAAGACATAGATACTTACCTCTTTCTAAACCTACTTTTTCATTATTTTCTATTAGAGAAAAATAAGATTGACTTTAAACTATTAAAACAATGAAAACTATATGAAAAACATTTGGTTTTTTCATTATTTTTCTTAAGGCACCTTAATTATAACAGAAAATATGATAAAAACTTAAGAAAATTCAGGACTTGATTTAATATTTAGGATCCAACAAAATGTTGTATTCTTTTTTTGCAAAAGAATACCAAAGAATAAAATAAAAAACGTTGTAAAATGTACTGACCCTTTTCACCTTGTTAAAACACCATTGATCTTAACTCATCACTTACCTCTTAAAAAATCTTTAGAATTGGCTTAATCCCCTTTATTGTATCGCGTTTGGAGTTTTTTTAGGTATAACCTTCGACGCGCACCTTACGTAGGACGACAGACTCATAGCTTTATACATAATAGAACGAGTATCTCCATCTGTAGAGATACTCGTTTTTTGCTATTTTCAAAGTGTTCTTTTTGACCAATCCCATACATCATTTTTATAGTAAATTGAAACTAGAATAGTACATCGTGGATACTAAAACATTTCTAGAAATTAATTTGATTTCCCTAATCAAGTTGCACACATCTTATTTCAAACCACTATATATTCAATGAAAATCAAAGAGCTAACTAGGAAGCTAACCGCAGGTTGTTCAAAGCACCGCTTTGAGGTTGCGGATAAAGCTGACGTGGTTTGAAGAGATTGTCGAAGAGTATTAAGGAGTATAGAATAGTATTTTAACTCCATCCTCTAAAGTGCTCCCAATAAAAGACACTTGAACACTATATTCAGTATATAAGCTTTATTCCAACGATCATTCTTTTCTAATTTATCGTAAATAAATATAAATTCACAGAATACTGTCAGATGACTTAAAAAATGATTCTTTGGAAAAAGCGAATCGAAACTTGATTTATCACTTTTTATTCCACTATCTTTTTGTCACACATATTGATAAAGTACTGGTGCAAGCGAACATCATCAGTCAATTCTGGATGAAAAGAAGTTACCAACATATTTTTTTCTTGGGCTGCAACGATTTGATCGTCAACTCTTGCTAGAATTTCTACACCCTCTCCAACACTGCTGATAATTGGACCACGGATAAAGGTCATTGGAATCTGACCGACTCCCTTACATTCTGCTTCCGTGTAGAAACTTCCTAGTTGGCGCCCATAAGCATTACGCTCGACCACCATATCCATAGTTCCTAGATGACTTTCTTCCTGAGAAGTGATTTCCTTAGCCAGTAAAATTAAGCCTGCACAGGTTCCAAAGGCTGGTAAACCAGATAGAATGGCTTCACGAATGGGAATCAGCATGTTCTGATCACGTAAGAGCTTGCCCATGGTTGTAGACTCACCTCCAGGTAATATCAAACCCGACAAGTCACTCTGATGTTTCTGAAAATCATCTAGATTTCTGATTTCAACACTCTCAACACCTAATTGATCTAGTACTTTTGCATGTTCTGCAAAGGCACCTTGCAAGGCCAATATTCCAATTTTCATCTATTTTCCTCGCTCAGCCATGAGGATTTGGATCTCATTTTCATTTATACCAACCATGGCTTCTCCTAGATCTTCAGAGATTTGAGCTAGGATTTGAGGATTACGGAAGTTAGTCACAGCCTTAACAATGGCACTCGCTCGTTTAACAGGATCGCCTGACTTAAAAATACCTGAACCGACAAAGACCCCCTCTGCCCCTAATTGCATCATCAACGCAGCATCTGCTGGCGTTGCAACGCCTCCAGCTGCGAAGTTTACAACTGGCAATTTCCCATGTTCATGGACATATTGAACCAATTCTACAGGGACTTGCAAGTCCTTAGCAGCAACATAGAGTTCATCTTCACGTAGATTTTGAATGCGACGGATTTCTTGATTCATCATACGCATATGGCGAACAGCTTGGACGATATCTCCTGTACCCGGTTCTCCTTTAGTACGAATCATGGAAGCACCTTCAGCGATACGACGCAAGGCTTCACCCAAATCCTTAGCACCACAAACAAAAGGAACTTGGAATTCTTTCTTGTCCACATGGAAACGGTCGTCTGCTGGAGATAAAACTTCACTCTCATCGATATAGTCAATTTCAATAGCCTCTAAAATCTGAGCTTCAACAAAGTGCCCGATTCTGACCTTGGCCATCACTGGAATACTAACTGCTTCTTGGATTTCCTTAATCATCTTTGGATCACTCATGCGGGAAACACCACCAGCTGCACGGATATCAGCCGGAATCCGCTCCAAGGCCATCACAGCTGCCGCACCAGCAGCTTCTGCAATACGTGCCTGTTCAGGGTTCTGAACGTCCATGATAACCCCACCCTTGAGCATCTGTGCCAAGTTTTTATTTAATTCATAACGATTTTCAGTCATTTCTTTTTCCTCATCATTTATATTGGTAGCTACCATTTCATTTTAATTCAGAACAGAAGGAATCACAAGATAAAAAAAACGTAATTGTGTGGGTACAGATTAATTAAAAAACTATCTGACCTTAACTTAAGGCCAGATAGTTCATCAAATTTTATTTTTCAGCTGTAAGTGCAGCCATTGTGATGTAGTTGTATGGTTTGTTGAAGTGTGGCAAGAAGAAGAGGTCTGTCAATGCCAATTTATCAATTGTCACATGCTCTTGGATAGCAAGTGAGAACATGTGGATTCCCATGCTGATTGCAGAATCGTGTGAAACCATTTGGGCACCAAGAATCTCACGGCTATCTTTGTCAAAGACAATCTTAATTGCTACTTCATGGTTGTCATGTTTCATGAATTCTGGTTTTTGAAGATCGTTAAAGCCTGTTTCAGTTGCATTGTAACCAGCAGCTTTCGCTTTTTCAAGTGTCAAACCAGTTGAAACCATGTGAAGACCATAGATTGAGATACCGTTTGAACCTTGAACACCGATTCCTTCCAATTCATGTCCACAAGCGTTGTAAGCACCAACAATACCAGTACGAACTGCGTTTGAAGCAAGGGCGATGTAGCTTGTGTCTTTACGAGCGTTGTCATAAACAGTCGCACAGTCACCTACTGCGTAAACGCCTGGGATAGATGTTTCTTGTTTCTTGTCTACAAGGAAGGCACCGTTACGGAAGAGTTCAATTTTTCCATCAGCAAGGGCTGTGTTTGGACGGAAACCAACTGCAAGGATAACCATATCTACATCGAAAGTCTCTTTATCAGTAATCAAGCGTTCAACTTTACCGTCACCTTCGATTGCTTTAACAGTTTGACCAAGAGCCAAACGGATGTTGTGGTCTTCCAAGTTCTTGGCCATCATTTGTGTGAAGTCTTTGTCATAGTAACCGTTCAAGACAGTATCTACAATATCAACAAGAACAACTTCTTTTCCAAGACGTTCAAAGGCTTCAGCAAGTTCAACACCGATATAACCACCACCAACAACAGCGATACGATCAAGGTGTTTACTCTTATCAGCAAGCTTATTGATAACTTCTTCAGCGTTTTGGTACAATTTAACGAATTGTACGTTTTCAAGAGTTGCTTTAAATTCGCGGTTTCCTTTAACAATTTCAACACCTTCGATTGGTGGCAAGATTGGTGTAGAACCTGTAGCGAAAATCAATTTCTCGTATGGCTCTTTGTGCTCTTTTCCTTCAACTTCTGCTGTAACTATTTTGTTATCATAGTCGATTGAAAGAACAGGTGAGTTCATGTAAACCTTAGCACCTTTAGCTTCCAATTTTTCTTTATCAGAATAGAACAAGCCTTCAGCACCGTCAATTTGTTCCCCAATCCAAAGGGCCATTCCACATCCTAGGAAAGAGATGTTAGAGTTTTGGTCAAATACAACGATTTCGTTCTCATTTCCAAAATTATCCAACATAGTATTAATACATGCTGTACCAGCGTGGTTAGCACCAACTACAACGATTTTACTCATAGAAAAATTCCTACCTTCAATTTTAAATTTACTCTTCTAGTATAACATTTACTGTTAGCGTTTACAAGAGTTTTGCTAATTTTCCCGATTTTTTTGTAAAAAAATGTAAATAATTTGTATTTTATCATTCTTTCTTACAATTATTCTTTATTTTCTGAGCATATTTCTTGACAACTTTACAAATTTTATTTGTGAAAACGCTGACTTTATGGTATGCTAATATCATGGAAAGAAATTGTAAGGGGTTAAATTTAATATAAATTTACAATATTTCAACCTTCTTTTCACATAAGAGAAAGGAGTTGGTAGCTTGCCTCTTAGTTCACATTCCGAACGGCTAATGGGGACTACTATCACTATTTCATTAGTAGATGAGCGAGCCGATATCTTGCTTCAAAAATCCTTTGATTTACTCAAAGAGCTAGAATACCGCTTCAATGCCAATAGCCAAGAATCTGAGTTGATGGAGATCAATTATCAAGCTGGAATAGCTCCAGTCAAAGTTCATCCAGACCTGTTTGAACTGCTTGCACTTGGATTAGAGCATAGCCTAGCGCCCTCTAGCCATCTCAACATCAGTATTGGTCCCTTAATTCAAACCTGGCGTATCGGTTTTTCAGATGCCAAAGTGGCCCAACCCCAAGAAATTGAAGAGGTGCTACCTTTAATCAATCCTCAGTATATCGAGTTAGATTCTTCTGCTTCCACTGTGTTCTTGAAACAGAAAGGAATGAAGATCGATCTTGGTTGTTTAGCCAAGGGTTATAGTGCGGATAAGGTTGCCCAATTTCTAAGAGAAGAGGGAGTGACTTCTGCCTTGATCAATCTGGGAGGGAATATCCTGACCATTGGAAAAAATCAGGCAAGAGGAAATCAACCTTGGCAAATCGGGATTCAAGACCCAGCTAATCCGAGGGGAAATCACTTAATGACCATCCCTGTTGTCGATAAATCTGTCGTGACTTCAGGCATTTATGAACGTCACCTGACAGTCGATGGAAAAGATTACCATCACATTTTTGATAGTCAAACAGGCTATCCTGTTGAAACGGAACTTGCTAGTCTGACAATCATCTCTGATAAATCAGTTGATGGTGAAATCTGGACAACTCGTCTCTTTGGAGAAAGACCCGCTTCTATCCTCTGGCAAGTCGAAAGTTTGGAGGGCATCGAAGCTATCCTCATCGATAAAGAAGGTCACCTAAGCTGTTCTTCAGGAATTCCTACTCTATAGAAACAACTGTTTCAATGGAGTTTTAAAATCGTATTATGTAAAAAGAGAAAGGAAATCTCATGTTAAAACTTATTGCTATTGTTGGAACAAATTCAAAACGTTCTACAAACCGTCAATTGCTTCAATACATGCAAAAACACTTTGCTGAAAAAGCTGAAATTGAACTTGTTGAAATTAAAGACATTCCTGTCTTCAATAAACCAGCTGACAAGCAAGTACCTGTTGAAATTTTAGAAATTGCTGCTAAAATTGAAGAGGCAGATGGCGTTATTATCGGTACTCCTGAGTATGACCACTCTATTCCAGCTGTTTTAATGAGCGCTCTTGCTTGGTTGTCTTATGGTATCTATCCACTTTTGAACAAACCAATCATGATTACAGGTGCTTCATATGGTACTCTTGGTTCATCACGTGCCCAATTACAACTTCGCCAAATCTTGAATGCTCCAGAAATTAAAGCAAGTGTCCTTCCAGATGAATTCTTGCTTTCACATTCTCTTCAAGCCTTTAACCCAAGTGGAGACCTAGTGGATCTTGATGTTATTAAAAAATTGGATGCCACTTTTGACGACTTCCGTATCTTTGTAAAAATCACAGAAAAATTGCGTAATGCACAAGAATTACTTCGCAAAGATGCTGAAGACTTTGACTGGGAAAATTTGTAAGATAGGAGACCAAAAAGAATGAAATTTGTTGGACTTGTAGGATCAAACTACGATCAATCATATAACCGTAAACTCTTGGAATTTATCCGTCGTCACTTCAAACTTAAATTTGAATTAGAAGTTCTTGAAATTGACGAAGTTCCAATGTTTAACCAAGACGAAAAATGGGACGAAAGTTTCCAATTACGTTATTTATATAACAAAATTACTCGTGCTGATGGTGTTATTATCGCTACTCCTGAACACAACCATACAATCTCAGCTTCCCTAAAATCTGTTCTTGAATGGCTTTCATACGAAGTTCATCCATTTGAAAACAAGCCAGTCATGATTGTAGGTGCTTCTTACTACGACCAAGGTACTTCTCGTGCCCAAGTTCACCTTCGTAAGATTCTTGATGCCCCAGGTGTCAATGCCTACACACTTCCAGGAAATGAATTCCTTCTTGGTAAAGCTAAAGAAGCTTTTGATGTTGATGGAAATATCACAAATGAAGGAACTATTAATTTCCTTGAAACATGTTTAGACAACTTTGTAAAATATGTGGGAGTCGTTTCAAAATTGAAAAAACCAAAACCAATTGCACCAGAAGATTTATATTGTACAAATCCAATCGCAACTACCATTCAAGGTGTTGATCCAGATGATCCTGAATGGGTAGAAAAAGCTGCTGAACTTGTTGGAGCTGTTTCTGGAGATACTTACGTTAAATTAGACCACGGTATCTTGACAGTTAACCAAATTGATATGTTCTTGAAGGCAATGCCATTTGAGTTGACATTTGCAGATGATAACAACCAATTCTTGTACTTTAATAACGCACATCAAGATCCAAATACAATGTTTGGTAAACGTGTACGTGCTCAATCAGGAAACCGTTTAGGAACTGTACACGGTTCATTGCCAGACTCTAGAATGAAAAACGTTGAATGGGTTGTCGGCGTATTGCGTAACGGGGATCAAGAATATGTCCGTACAATTGTGCCAGGAACACCTGAAGGTGTTATTAATACCCATAATTACCAAGCAATGTACTATCCAGATGGTTCATATGCTGGAATTAATGAGATTATCTTTAATTTCCAACCATGGCTTGATTGGTACCTCAATACAACTGGTCAACGTCTAGTTGGTGGAAATGCTGTAGCTCCTGCTGGAGGACATGGCGGAGCAGATGCTACATCTGGAGCTTCTGATGCAGGTGATGCTGGAGGTCACGGTGGTGGCGCAGACGCTACATCTGGAGCAAGTAACTAATACTTTTAGGAACCGTTATGGTTCCTTTTTTAGTGACAAAAGACTAGCAGACAAACACTGCTAGTCTTTTGGTTATTATTTCATCTATCTTTATTAAAAGAAAGAATATTTATTATGAATTTGGGTCATCGAGACTACGACCGTGTAAACCTTTTTCACGTTGGACTTGGCGTAGTTTTTCTGGTGTAACATCGTTTCCTTCTTCGTCCACAATTTTGATTCCCTCAATGTGGTGACGAACAGAGCGACGATAACCTTCGATGTACTCCTCACGTAGTTTAGCTTGTTCCACTTTTTCTTCTGGTGTCAAACCTTCTGCTTTTTTCTTTTTAGCAAGCTCATTGATACGATCAATTTTTTTCTGATCCATTTCTTCTCCTTTGTGATAAGATAAAGTCCGTTTGTCAAATTTTATTTAGTGTTAATTTGGTTAAAACGTGCAAGTTTAGCTGCTTTTTGAGTTAAATGAGACAAGATAGCCAATCGATTTTGACGAACAGCCTGATCTTCTGCCATTACCATGGTATTTTCAAAGAAAGCATCAATAATTGGGCTAAGCGCAAAGAGTTGTTCTAATTGCTGACTGGCAGTCCCTGACAAAACGAGTGATTCGACGGCTTCTGCCAAGGCTTTCTCTTCTTCATTCTCAAAGAGAGCTGAATCAACTGTAGCAACTCCTTCTGCCTTCTCAGCCAAGTTAAAGGCACGAGAAAGTGATTCAACAGATGATTTAAAGTCTTCTCCCTTGCTTGCTTCTACGAGAGCACTTGCTGCTTCCAACATATCCGCCACAACAAAGTTTGATCCTGCAAGAACGGCTTCCTTGATGTCTTTTGGAGTAGAACCCATCATCTTATCAACACGAGCCTTGATAAAGTCCATAACCTCTGCCTTATTTTCATAAGTCAAGCTGTCAAATGTTAGAGCATAAAGGCTATCAATCAACTCATCCATAGCAATGTGCCAACCAAAAGCATCCAAGATACGAACTACACCTTGAGTTGCACGACGAAGGGCATAAGGGTCATTAGAACCTGATGGAATCAAACCTACTGAGAAGAAACTCAAAATCGTATCCAATTTATCTGCAATAGCAAGCACTGCACCGACCTTGCTCTCTGGAAGTTCTCCTTCAGCTGATGTAGGCATATAGTGTTCACGAATAGCAGCCGCCACTGCTGGACTTTCCCCAGCAAGAAGAGCATATTTCTCCCCCATAATTCCTTGGAGCTCGTCAAATTCACCAACCATACCTGTCAACAAATCAAACTTGTAAATGGCTGCTGCGCGGGCTAGGTCAACTGTTTCATCAGCTGATAAACCTGCTTTTTCGGACAAAAGTACAGCGATTTGACCAGTACGAATCATGTGTTCACGAAGAGAACCGATTTTCTCATGGAAGGTCACATTGTTTAATTTCTCAACAAGGTCTGAAATCACCAATTTTTGGTCTTCACGCCAGAAGAATTCACTGTCTTCTAAGCGAGCTACTAAGACTTTTTCATTTCCTTTAATGACATTTTCCAAATACTCTGCGTTTCCGTTACGAACAGAAATGAAGTTTGGCAAGAGTTTACCGTCTTGATCACGAACAACAAAGTAACGTTGGTGTTCTTTCATCGAAGTCACCAAGACTTCTTCCGGAACTTCAAGGTATTTGGCATCAAAGCTTCCCATAAAGGCAGTTGGGTATTCAACCAAGTTCAAGACTTCATTCAGCAAATCAGGATCAATCTCGATACTTACACTGTGTTCAGCTTCGATTGCCTTAATTTGGTCAACAATCATTTGCTCACGTTCACGTGGATCTGCGATTACAAACTGCTTACGAAGATCTTCTTCATAGCTCAAAGCTGACTGAATCTTGGTTTCTTTTCCTAAGAAACGATGGCTACGGCTCACACGATCACCCTTGATATCAAGGAAATCCAAATCAAACTCTTGCTCATCTAAAAGAACGATTAAAGTGTGAACAGGGCGGATGTATTCAAAACTATTTCCAGCCCAGTGCATGCTGACAGGGAAAGTCAGTGACTTCAAGACATCCACAACACCAGGAACAATGGCTTCAACTGCTTGACCAATTTCGTCCTTAGTGACATAGACATATTCTTCACCCTTGATTTCACGGAATTCGATATCTTCAACAGTCAATCCTTTTCCACGGACAAATCCTTGAGCTGCTTTTGTGAAGTTCCCATCACTATCCAAGGCAATTTTCTTTGCTGGCCCCTTAAAATCTTCTGTCAAATCAGACTGTTTGTCTGCAAGACCAGTTACACGAACAGCCAAACGACGTGGTGTTGAGAAGGTCTGAATAGCTTCAAAAGACAGGCGGTTTTCCTTGAGGAAGGCTGCCATTTTTTCGCCTAGTTGTTTTTCACTTGGTGTGACAACATAGGCTGGTAATTCTTCAAGACCGAGTTCTACTAATAAGTTTTTTATCATGTTTTTTCTCCGAAAAATATCTTTTTATTTTCCAGCTTGCCTTATGTGATGGGCACGCAAGCAACCAACTTCGTTGTTTCATTGCTAAAATTGGAGTCAAAAGTCTCCAATTTTGCCTAGTATCCTTAGCTTCACTAAGGATACATTCATCACTGCGGCAACTGGCTCAGGGCTCACTCTGTTCGCCCATTTTTCTAATTTGTCACTCTCTTTATTCTGCGTCTTCTGCTAAGAGTTTAGCCCGTGTTGCTTCATCTAAAAGTGGGTAGCCTAGGCGTTTGCGTTCTGCGACAAAGGTTTTGGCTACGACACGGGCCAAGTTACGGATACGTGCGATATAGCCTGCACGCTCTGTTACAGATACGGCACCACGCGCGTCAAGCAGGTTAAAGGTGTGTGAACATTTGAGAACATAGTCATAGGCAGGGTGAACCAAGCCTTCTTCCAAAGCGCGACCAGCTTCTTTTTCAAACTTATCAAAGTTTTCAAGCAACATCTCTTGGTCAGAAATTTCAAATGAATATTTTGAATGCTCGTACTCAGGCTGGATAAAGATTTCTCCGTATTTTACACCATCAGCCCACTCAATATCATAGACAGAATCTACTTCTTGAATGTAAGAAGCCAAACGCTCCAAACCATAGGTCACTTCCGCAGTCACAGGGCCAGTTGCCAATCCACCAACTTGTTGGAAATAAGTGAATTGAGTAATTTCCATCCCATCAAGCCAAACTTCCCAACCAAGACCAGCTGAACCAGTTGATGGGTTTTCCCAGTTGTCCTCAACAAAACGAATATCGTGTTCCAAAGGATTGATTCCTAATTTTTCTAAAGACTCAAGGTAAAGTTCTTGGATATTTGATGGAGAAGGTTTCATAACCACTTGGAATTGGTGGTGTTGGTAAAGACGGTTAGGGTTTTCCCCATAACGACCGTCAGCAGGACGACGTGATGGTTCTACATAAGCCGCATTCCATGGCTCAGGTCCAATAGCACGAAGGAAAGTGTATGGACTCATGGTTCCTGCACCTTTTTCATTATCATAAGCCTGCATAAGCATACAACCTTGGTCATTCCAAAATTGTTGCAAAGTAAGGATGATTTCCTGGAAAGTCAATTTTTTAGACATTATTTACTCCTTTTTTTATAAATTACTTGCGACACGAGTCTGCCTCGTCGATCATACGAGGCAAGACGAGTTAGTACTGCGTCTAGCTCAGGCACTCTAGTGCTGAGCGTGGGGCAGCCCGACTGTAAGGAGGTCTCTGCCACTGACGCAGTGGAAAGTCAATTTTTTAGACATTATTTTCTCCTTTAGTTTATATTATCTTCTTAGATTTATTTATCAAGCAACCAAGAAAAGGCTGGGTCCTGAAAAATATGACGTTTAGGAACAGTTTGTAAATTCTGATCGCATTTATCTATTGTACCTAATTTCAAAGCACAGACTTCTGGTATATTTTCTTGAACAGTGAAAATTTGACTATGACAGTTCTGGCAGTAATAACGCTGTTTTCCTGGAGAAGAACTATATGAAACAAGCTTTTCTTTTCCATGCAATACTAGCTTTTCACTGCTAACTTTAGCATTAACTGTATAGGCAGACGCAGTTGCTTTCCGACAGAATGAGCAATGACAAAAAACTAATTCCGATAATTCCTCATCTAGAGTGTAGGTCACTGCTTTACATAAACAAGATCCTTTAAGCATGATGCTCCTTTCTACTTAGGCATTAGACAAATTCAAAAAGAACCGAATTTCAACACCCAAGCCTTGCGACTAGGGGCGTCAGAAACGCGGTTCCACCCTAATTTATTACTTCATTGTTTTTGAAAATACTACAGAAAGCGCCAGTTCTTTATTTTGCTCTACTTGGCTCCCACTATCCCAAGCTCGCTTGAAGAACGCCATAAGACTTTCTTTCATGCTGACTATTATATCAAAAATTAGAACAATGTACAATTCTTTTTATGATTTTCTAGAAATCCATATCATCAACTCGTGGAGCACCAGACTGAACAGCTATCGTTTTTAAGGTTTCACGTTCCTCATGACTCAATTCAATTCCAAAGCAATCAAGATTAGCCTGAATACGAGATGCTGTGACAGATTTCGGAAGCGGTAAAAATCCTTCTGCCAAGCTCCAGGCCAAGGCTATCTGAGCAACAGACTTTCCATGATTTGCTGCGATTTCTTGCACTTGCTTGCTATCAAACAGTTCTCCCTGACCAAAAGGTCCCCAAGCTTCCAATAAAATTCCTTTTTCTCTACAGTAAGCTACAACTTCCTCTTGATAGACACCTGGAGCCAAGCGAATTTGATTGACCGCTGGAAGAATTTTTGCTGTTTCAAGCAAGGCATCAAAATGATGGGGAAGGAAATTACTAACTCCAATAGCACGGATTTTGCCTTCTTGATAGAGGTCTTCCATCGCTCTCCAAACTTCTGCATTTCGGATTTTCCATTGGTCATTTTCTCTGAGCGGTTTTGGATTTGGCCAATGAATCAAATACAAATCCAAATAATCCAAGCCCAACTTCGCTAAAGACTCTTCAAAAGCTTGACGAGCTTGCTCATAGTTGTGATTTGTATTCCAAAGTTTACTTGTTACAAAAATTTCCTCCCTCGGAATACCACTAACTTGAATAGCACGTCCAACGCTTTCTTCATTTTTATAAATCGCTGCCGTATCGATATGGCGATAGCCTGCCTTTAAAGCCTCTAGTACAGCTTGATAGGCAATCTCTCCATTTTCAGCTTTCCAGGTTCCAAATCCCAGAACTGGAATTGGAACGCCATTATTTAAAGTATAAGATTTCATTATTTTTCCTCTCTATGTAAAGCAAATCCAAAGAAACAAGTTCTCAAAGAAAACTTATCTCTTTAGATTTTGGGTATTATTGATCACGATCGAAATAGAGTTGGTGAGGTTTAAGACGAGCGTCTAACAAATCTGGAATAGTTACAAAGTCATAACCTTGCCCTTTCAAGTAGTCAATGACCTTCGGTAGAGCATTTACACTCTCAGCATGGATATCATGCATGAGAATAATAGAACCATTCTTGACTTCACGCTGAATTTCTGTCAAAATAGCTACTTCATTTTTACTCTTCCAGTCCAGACTATCCACATCCCACATAATAAAGCTCAAATCTAAGCTATTTCGAATGTCGTCTGTAATGGCTCCATAAGGCGGACGCATGAGTTTAGAACTAGAACCCAGCACTTTAGTTAGCGCATCCTCAGTATCAGTAATTTGTTTTTTAGCCTCATCAAGAGAAAGTTTTGAAAGAACAGGATGACTCCAACTATGGTTTCCAATAACATGGCCATCTGCTTTCATGCGTTTCAAAATCTCTTCATTGCCAGAAACATTCTTACCTAAAACGAAGAAAGTTGCCTTAATACCATACTTAGAAAGTGTATCTAATGCTTGAGTTGTCGTTGCAGGATTTGGTCCATCATCAAAAGTCAAGGCCACTACTTTACGATTTTTCTTTTCATAATAAGCCTTATAAAGTTCTGCATCCTTATCTAATAAATAAGAAGACTGAATAACTTCAAAGAAACTAGATACTGGCAAGGCAATCTCATCCAGATTTTCAACTGTCTGACTTGGATAAAGGATAATCTGACTATCCTTGTAATCAAAATTCCATGCAGACAAGTCTTGGTCAGAGAAGCTTTTAACAAGCTGATCGACCTTCTCTTGCTCCAATTTCTTACCCTCTAAGAAAGCAGTCATTTCTTTTATCAGTTGCTCTTTTGCCTTACTAGCATCTGAAAATAATTGATCGAGTGTAAAAGGTTTGCCATCTTCTGTCAAATGGACTTTTGCCAGATTAGTTTTTTCAGTCTCTTCAACTTTTAACGAAGTTAGATCATAGACTTGTTTCATCACACTTCGGTTGACAATCCCTTTTAAAGGCGAATCCTGTTTCTCCGTATAATAAAAAACTAGATTTTCTTTATCTTCCAGATTTTCCTTAATATCCTGTGTCATGATGTCTTTTACAGACGAAATCACTTGCTCCCCTTGAAGAGGATAATAGGCAATCACTTCGGCTTGCCCCTTACGAAAATGATCCTTCTGATTCCCCTCACTCAATTGATCATCTTTCTCTTTTTTGAGAGATTCAATCTTTTGTTCAAAACTTTGTTTTGTGTATATTTTGTATCCAATTATTGAACCTAGGACACAAATACTAACTGCAAATATGGCTACTAGGGTTAGTAAACCAATTCTCTTTTTATCGCGCTCAACACGCTTTGCTCTACTTTTATCCATAGGACTATCATATCAAATTCAAGCTATAATTTCAATGATTTTGAAGGAAATAGTATATTAAAAGAGGGGCAATCCCCTCTTAAGATTTTATTTGACTGCTTCTTTCAAGGCTTCTACCTTGTCCAAGCGTTCCCATGGAAGATCAATATCTGTACGTCCCATGTGTCCGTAAGCCGCTGTTTGACGATAGATTGGACGTTTAAGGTCAAGCATTTGGATAATTCCTGCAGGACGAAGGTCAAAGATTTGACGAGCAGCTTTTTCAAGTTTGCTTTCAGCTACTGTTCCTGTACCAAAAGTATCAATTCGAACAGATACAGGTTGCGCAACACCGATAGCGTATGCCAATTGCACTTCTGCCTTCTTAGCAAGACCTGCTGCAACAATGTTTTTAGCAATGTAGCGAGCTGCATAAGAAGCTGAACGGTCCACCTTAGTCGCATCCTTACCAGAAAAGGCACCACCACCGTGACGTGAGTAACCACCATAAGTATCTACAATAATCTTACGACCAGTCAAACCTGAGTCCCCTTGAGGACCACCGATTACAAAACGACCTGTCGGATTGATAAAGAATTTTGTCTTATCATCAAGATAAGAAGATGGAATAACTTCTTTGATAACCTTGTCAATCACATCTTGATGGATTTGTTCATTGCTAACTTCTGGATCGTGCTGAGTTGAAATCACGACTGTATCCACACGTACTGGACGGTCATTTTCATCATACTCAACTGTAACTTGTGATTTAGCATCTGGACGAAGATAGCTAATTTCACCAGACTTACGAAGCTCTGCTAAACGACGAACCAACTTGTGACTGAGTGAGATTGGAAGTGGCATGAGTTCTTCTGTTTCATCTACCGCAAAACCAAACATGAGACCTTGGTCCCCAGCACCAATCAAATCAAGTGGATCTTGATCCGCATTTCCACGAACCTCCAATGCTTCGTTAACACCTTGAGCAATATCTGGCGATTGCTCCACCAAAGATGGGTGTACTCCCACCGTTTCAGCAGAAAATCCATATTCTGTATTGGTATAACCAATCTCTGCAATGGTATCACGAACCACACGATTAATATCTACATAAGCTGTAGTTGAAATTTCACCAAATACATGAACTGAGCCAGTATAAACCGCTGTCTCAGCAGCAACGTGTGCCTCTGGATCCTTTGCTAAAATAGCATCCAAGATAGCATCTGAAATTTGGTCTGCGATCTTATCCGGATGCCCCTCAGATACAGATTCAGACGTGAATAATTTACGTTCTGACATAAAAATGTCCCCCCTTAAAAATAGTGTTATAGAGTTACAAAGTACTGATAGATATTTCTTAGTGATAAATGCCTACCATCTTATCGGGACTATATAACTTCACCATTATATCATTTTTTAGCGCAATTTGCAGTCCATATACTCAATAAAAATCAAAGAACCAGCTATAAAACTAGATGCAGGTTGCTCAAAGTAGAGTTTTAAGGTTGGCAATAAAACTGATGAAGTCAGATCAAAACACCGTTTTGAAGTTAGAAATAAGGAGGCTGGGAAAAAGTCTTTAAAATTAAAAAACGCATAGTCAAGTCTTGAAAAAACTTGAGACTATACATTTTTTGTGGGAATATTTACTTTATTTTTCTTAAAATTGAGTTTTAGTTCAACCTCATCAAAATCTATATAACTTATCAATTTGCTACGTAGAACCGGTGCGTTTTTCAGGTCTAACGTTTTAGCAAAATATCTGTCAATTCACTATATTTTATATTTGTTTACATTTTTCTTCAACCAAGTTTCCATCACTCATTACATAAACTCGGTCAACCTTATCAAGAAGGCGTGTATCATGTGTAATCATGACAACACCTCTTCCTTGTTCATGGGCAATGGAAGCTAACAGTTCCGTTACTTGGTAAGCCCGCTCTGTATCAAGACTGGCTGTAGGCTCATCTGCCAGTACGATGCTAGGATTGTTGTAAAGCGCCCTAGCAATCGCAGCACGTTGACGTTCGCCACCAGATAGAGCCTTAGGATAATGACCTTGAACTTTGTCCAAATCCAACAAGTCAAACAGCTCTTTTCGATCACTTTTACTATTTTTTCCTTTATCCAATCTGTCAATCAAATCCAGCTGTTCCTTGACCGTTAGAAAAGGAATTAAGTTTGAAGCCTGGAGAATGAAGCCAAATTCTCTAAAACGGAGGTTTGTTTTCTCCTTCTCCGTCAGACTGCCTGTTTCCTTCCCCTTGACTAAAATCTTTCCACTCGATGCTTCCTGAAGTTGTCCTAGAGTCGTTAGAAAAGTCGTCTTTCCAGATCCTGAAGGCCCAACGATAGCCACGAACTCTCCCGCATTTAGCTGAAAATTCGTCTCATGCAGAGCTACGACTTTCATCTTTCCTTCCCCGTACGTTTTTGTCACTTGATTCATTTCTATCAATACTGTCATACTATTCTCCTTATCATTCTGCAATCGCAGTAATCGGATCCACCTTTAGCAAGCGTGGGAGGGAAATGACACCACCAAGAAGAGCCATCAAGCAAATAACCGAGCTTAGAATCAAGTAGGCTATCCAACTTGGGTAGAAAAAGAAGGTAGCTGGTAAGAGCAAAATCACTCCTCCGATAGCAAGCAAGGATAAAGCAATCCCCATACCAGATAGAAGCAAGATCTGACAGAACAGAGACCATACAATGGTTTTAATCTGTATTCCCTGAGCCCGCATAATTCCATAAAGTCCTAGCTTTTGTATGGTAATGATATAAACAAAAATACCAACAATCAAGCCTGTTATAACAATCATAGCGATAATCATTCCTGAAAATACATTAACTTGAGGTGTGTAGCCAGGAATTTTCGAAATCATTTTTGGGATAGAAATCTGTTTCAGTCCATCGCCAGTCACTTCTATGTCATTTTTCAAAACCAAGGCAGATATCGACTTATTAGAATTCAAGGTTCCTTGCAAAATCCAATAAGTTGTCAAACTTGTAAAGACAACAGGCTCGGTGAAAAATTTATTTCCTTGAGTCAGACCTACAATCTTGTAACTTGCCTCTCTTCCATTAAGCTGAATGGCATCACCTAGCTTAATTCCATAGTTTTCAAAGGACTGATCTACGACAACTTCATCATCGCTGTCAGGATACCGTCCCTCCGTCAAACTAGGAGAGATAAAATCGTCCCACTCTTGAGCAAAGATGGAAACATTGACCTTTTCACTATCATCTACTAGATTGGTCACAGCGAACATATAACCCAGTGGAGCGGCCTCCTCAGATCTCTTTTCCTTATAATCCTTTTCAGGAATAAAAGATGCTGTCAAATTATCATTTGCGTAGTCAGATAGAACCACACCCGTCGCTTGCCAATTGTCAATAGCAGCTCGGTTGTTTCGTACAAGACCAAGAGCTAGACTGGTCATAAAAAAGACCATAAAAGCAATGAGAAAAATGGTTGTTAAAATCAAACTATATCGAAGTTTGTTCTGTAATATTTCTTTGATAGCAAGATACATGCTTATCTCCTTTAACTTTTCCAAGAGATATCAATGAGATACCCCGCCACTATAAAAATAGGAGACAGAAAATCTGCCCCTGCATTCCAAACAAATCCACTAATCTAATTAAATAAAATCAAGAAAATAAGTAAAAAGGTTCTTATAAAAATAAATCATTTATTAGATCTATTTTCTTAGAAATATAATTAATTATGAATATTAATAAGTCTTAAGTGTTCATCCATCCTATCATTTTCACAGTACGGTGTCAAGAAAAATGATTTTGAAAAAGGACTTTATTCTTTTTGTAACCTTTCTGTAATAATTCTCTGCTGAAAAAATGATAAAATAGGTATGTACTGTTAAGGAGAGAACAATGCCCGTAAAAAAATTACAATCATATGAGGTAGACTATCAAGAAGAATTAAATCAGCAACTTCCTCTCTATCAAGATTATGCGCCCGAATCACAATCTGATACCAGTTTTCAGGAAATCCTATTTTTTGTTAATATCGCTATTTTTTGTATTTGCGTCGCTATCTTCAGTTTTATCTTTTTATCATTAAAGTTATCAACTGGTCTTGCTTTTATCTCAGCAATCGGATCCAGCTTACTTGTTTTAAAAATCCAACGCTCTATCATCAAACGAAAACTAAAAAGATAAGTCCAAAATATCGCCCCAACTGGAGCGATATTTTTATTTTTTCTTTTTAGATGGTGTTTGAATAGCAATCTTCACTTCAAAGATTGTTCCCTTTGGCTTATTATCTTTGACTGCAATAGTTCCTTTTAAAGCATCTACAATTTGCTTGGCTAGGGATAATCCTAAACCAAAACCACCTTTTTGACGGGTTCTAGCCTTATCAACTCGATAAAAGCGATCAAAAATTTTCTTCTTATCTTCTGCCGAAATACCGACTCCATTATCAGAAACCAGTAAATACAGATTGCGATCAGTCGCTGAAATCACAAAATCAATTTCACCATCCTCTTCAGTATACTTGACAGCATTATCAAATAGGATAGTCATCAGTTGTTTCAAAAGAAGCTGGTCTGTGACAATCGTGCGATGGATGCGATTTTCAAAACGGAAAACACGGTCATTTTCCGAAGCAATCATCTCATAATTTGTGAAAGTCGTATTAAAAAAGCTAGTTGAAACTTCTGCAAGTTCCGGCTTAATTCCATCATCTCTCCGAGCTAAGTTCAGCAAGTTTGTCGTCAAAAAACGCATATTTCGGACTTCTTCCAAACTCGACGCAATGCTTTCACTCACATCCATAATGGTAGCTTCTGGCTTCCGGAAAAGTGTCTCTAAACGATTTTGTAAAACTGCAAGTGGAGTTCGTAACTCATGACTAGCATTTTCCACAAAGGACTGCTGCTTCTGCATGCTCTCAAGCAGAGGACGAACACTGACCCTAGCTAGATAGAGACTGGCAAGTAAAGACAAAATCCAGAAACTAGCCATCACAACGACAATCAATTGCTCATGCTTTTGACTGGCCTGCTCCAACTGACTGGTATTAATCAAGACAGCCGCATACTTGATATTGGTTGAAACCGAACTAATATTCGTTTCCATCAAAATCATGCGATAGATTTCTTCTTGTCCATAGCTATTAAAAACCTGAATCTGGTAGATATGGCCTAGTTCTTTTTTCTCTAACTTAATCTTATCCAATCCCAAAAATCGGTTTCCAGAAAGGAGCTGGATAAAATTCTTATCAAAAAGAATGACTTCTGTGTTGGAACTAACATTGGGTTTTATCTCAGTCTTACTAGTATCTGTAGCAGCATTCTCTAAATCTTTAATCTCTTCTGTTGCCCTATTTACCGCAAGCTGAATAACTGCCTGAGGATTGTTGCTCAAGCCATGGAGCGTATCATCCACCGAAGTATAAAGACTCGAATGCATGACCTGCAAAATAATCAGAGTCATGGTAGAGAAAATCAGGGTGAAAACACCGAAGTTGCGGATAAAGTAACTAAAGTCATCCGCATACCATGTTTTTTTTAGTTTACTGAACATCTTTTAAAATATACCCAACACTACGCAAGGTTTGCAAATTCTCTGCAAAAGTGGTTCCTTTTAATTTCTTACGGACTTTTGAAACATAAACTTCGACAACTGAAATAGTTGTATCACTATCAAATCCCCATAGACGATCAAAAATCTGAGTCTTAGGCAAAATAACATTTTGATTTTGAAGGAAATAAACTAGTAAATCGAACTCTTTCCCCAGCAATTCGACAGGAGTATCTTCAACCTTAACGGTATTGGTTGATAAATTGATGAGAATATCTCCATAAGATAGCGTATTTTCATTAAACTTACCTGAACGTTTGAGAAGCGCTTGAATCCGCATTTTGAGTTCTTCTAGGTAGAAAGGCTTGGTCAGGTAATCATCTGCTCCCAATTCAAATCCATGTCCCTTGTCATCCAAACTTTCCTTGGCTGTCATAATCAGAACTGGTGTCGTAATTCCCTTTTCACGCAACTCTTTCAAGACTTGGAAGCCATTTTTTTCTGGTAACATTAAATCGAGCAAAATCAAGTCATAAACGCCACTTTCAGCTTCGTAGAGGCCTTCTTCCCCATCGAATACCTGCATGACATCCGCAAAATCGTCTAAAAAGTCAAATACTGAATTTGACAGGCCTAGGTCATCCTCAACCAATAAGATTTTTATCATGAGAAACTCCTCCTTATTAAAACCATTATATCAAATTTGCCTTAAAAAAAACTCAACTCTCTGCATTTTACATGAGATAGCTGAGTTTTCTTTTTATTTAGTCTTAATTATTTAGTTCCGTATTGAAGAACAACTGCTTCCACTGCAGCTTTTTCACGGTTAATCAAGTCAACACGCGCTGCAATTTCCTTCATTCCCATACCGATGTTACGGCTAAGAGCAAGGTCAGAAAGTTGTGGCTCAAAGAATTCCTTGTATTCCGCCAAGCGTTGCTGAGTCTTAAATACATGCGCAGGAAGGATAACAAAGCTATCAAAGCTCATATCTCCACCAAGAGCCGCCTTAATCCAAGCCCAGTTTTCACGAGCCCAAGACCAAGCTGTTTCCTGAGTTGCTTGATGAGATAGGAAATGATTATACCAAGCCGACAAGTCTTGTGGCTTGACCACAAATTTGTCCTTCCAAGAAGCAATCAAGGTTTGGATATTGTCCGCATCTGTACTGTAGGCAAGAGCTGCTGCCAACTGACGTTTAAAGACAGCATCTGTTGCGTGAGTATAAGTATCAAGATAAAGTGCTAACAAGTCTTTAGTCTCATGATGTTTCATCTCATTGATCAGAACTTGTGAGCGAATAGCTGCTGGAAGTCCTGCAAGCTGATCCTTGTGGGCTACGAAGATTTGGCTAGCTACTTGGCTAGCTTCTGCATCATTTGAGCGAATCATCATAGAAACAGCCAACTGACGAACCAATTCATCCTCATCTGATTCTCCGTCTTTAGCTTCAAAACCAAGACGGTCATAGTTATGACGAGCCAATTTAGCAACCAAGGCTTTGAAGGCTCTTTCAGCTTCTGTACCTTCATCGATGAAGCGCTCGAGGGCAGAAATTACTTGAGAAACAGCTGAAACGACAAGGTAAGATTCTTCCTTAGCAAGTTTATCAAGGACAGGTAGCAAGTCTGCATAAGAAATGTGCCCTGCTTCAGCAAGCAAACGACGTTCTTGGACGATTTGCAATTTGCTTGTGTTATCAAGCTCAACTAGGTCAGCAAGAACTGCATCTAACAAGTCTCCTTGATAGTCTGTAATGTAGTGGGCTGTATTTTCAGTGTTGAGACGAAGAGCACCGTCATTTTCAGCAAGAATAGCAGCGTAGCCAGGGATTTCGATACTTTCAGTTTCAAGTGTATCAGGTAAACCTTTCCAGTTGCTGTTTAGTGGCACAACCCAGAGACGGTTCTTATCTTCGTGCTCACCGATGAAGAATTGTTTTTGTGAAATCTTCAAGACATCATTTTCAACTTTGACAGTGAGAACTGGATAACCAGGTTGTTCCAACCAAGAATCCATGAAGGCTGCAACATCACGACCTGACGCTTGACCAAGAGCATTCCAAAGGTCACGACCAATTGTATTGCTATATTGATGTTTTTCAAAGTAGGCATGCAAACCTTTGGCAAAATCGGTATCACCTAGCCAACGACGGAGCATATGCATGAGGCGACTTCCTTTGGCATAGACGATAGCTCCGTCAAAGAGAGTATTGATTTCATCTGGATGTTTCACTTCGACGTGAACAGACTGAACACCATCAGTCGCATCACGTTTCAAGGCAGACGGAACACCACCTGTTTGGAAATCTTCAAAGATATTCCAGCTTGGTTCAATAGCATCCACACAGACGTACTCCATCATGTTAGCAAAGCTTTCATTGAGCCAAAGGTCATCCCACCATTTCATAGTTACCAGGTTACCAAACCATTGGTGAGCCAATTCATGGGCCACAACAAGGGCAACTTGTTGACGGCTGGCAAAAGTTGAGTTCTCATCCACAACCAAGTAAACTTCACGATAGGTCACAAGACCCCAGTTTTCCATAGCTCCAGCTGAGAAGTCAGGAAGGGCGATGTGGAGAGATTGAGGAATTGGGTACTTAACTCCATAGTAATCTTCGTAAAACTCGATAGAGCGAACAGCGATATCCAGTGAGAAATCAAGGTTTGATAGTGGATGAGCTTTGGTTGAGTAAATACCTACAAGGGTACCGTTTTTAGTTTTAGCCGTCACACCTTGTAAATCACCCGCAACAAAGGCTAACAAGTAAGAAGACATGCGAGGTGTTGTCTCAAACTTCCAGATACCTGTTTCTTTACGGTTTTCAACATCGATTTCTGGCATGTTTGACAAGGCCAATTCACCTTCTGCTTGGTCAAAACGAAGAGAGAGGTCAAAAGTCGCTTTGGCTTCTGGCTCATCCACACATGGGAAGGCTTCGCGCGCAAAATGGCTCTCAAACTGAGTAGACAAGACTTCCTTCTTGACACCATCAACTGTGTAGTAAGATGGGTAAATCCCTGTCATGTTGTCTGTAATTTTTCCTGAGAAAGCGATAACCACTTCAACTTGACCTACTTCCGCAAGTTCAATATGAAGGGCTTCATTGTCATGATCAACTGTAAATGGACGAGCTTGACCTGCAACTTCTACAGAAGCGATTTCCAAGTCTTTTTGGTGGAGGGAGATGCGATCACTCTGTGCTTGACCACTAATAGTCACCTTTCCTGAAAAGGTCTTGGTCTCACGACTCAAGTCTAAAAATAAATCATAATGTTCAGGAACAAATTGCTTAATAAAATGTTCAACTGCTTGCATAGTTTTCTCCTATCTAAATTTAAGAGCTAGAGCTCTTCTTCAAACAAACTTATTATATCATGTTTTGTCTAAGAAAAAAGGATTGGACAGCGATTTCCAAAACTTTCTTCCTTCTAGAAGTCTACAGTGGGTAAACCTTGCGAAATTCTTCTAAAACAACCTTGCTTTCATGTGTAAAAGTCAGCCCTGCTTCTCTCATCCACTCGGCGAAACAATCCTCATGAACCTGACGCCAATAGGCTAGGGATTTGTCACCTTCCCCTTCATTAAAGGCATGTTGCGCAGAAACTTGATTAAAGGGCTGAACGGAAACCCTTGTAATTTCGACAATGCAGACAGCCTGATTTTGACTGTCTAAAATGATGTCAAAGGTGCCTTCTTGCGGAAGAAGTTCGCCTTCTAGTGCGTAAAGGTCGTAGGCTGACGCTGTTGCTGTCTTTTCGCCTTTAAACACCAAATCCGCTAAAAGGTCTGGTTCCACTCCAAAAGCCCAAGCATCGATTTCATCTCCGATAGAAGAATTGATTTGCTTGTATTTATTCCACATTTCTTGCGGTGTCATGGGTGCTCCTTTGTAATTTTTTACTTTCTTCTTTTATGTGTTTAAGATGGTCTGGATGGTCAATCTCTAAGTTAAAAATCTCTGGAATAGAACTATAGTGGATAATGCATTCGATACCCATCTGATTCATTTTTTGTAAGAAAGAAACATTCAGATATCCTGCTACAGCAAAGTCAATATTTTTAATCCTTGCTTTATCCTGCATCTGTCTCAGCATATCTAACATTATTGGACTTTCCATATCATGCCATTGACTGTTTCTCACAGTGGCAAAAACAAAGGAAGTCAAATCATTCATTCCAACTACAATCTTTGAAATGCCCGTTTCCATTATTCTGTCCAAGTCAAAATACGCTGACGGTAATTCAATCATAGTGCCGACTTTCCCAGTAAAACCATGCTGACGCAATACTCTAATAGCTTGCTTTAACTGTTCAGCATCATTGACAAAAGGAAAAATAAGAGACAGATTGGGATTAGTTTGATAAACCTCTGTAACGACATTTGCCTCAGCCTGAAATTCATCCAGACACGCTAGTAAACGCCTAATTCCTCTATAACCAAACAAGGGATGATTTTCATCAAAATGCTCTTTAGTCCCCTCTAAATAATTGGCTTCTGTATTCGTTAATTCTGAAAAACGATACCAGACTTCTTCATCTGAGTACAGGGAGCAGATAGTCTCTAGATAATCTTTTACAAATTGCTGACAACTTGGTAATAGGATGTTTTGATTGAGCTCTCTCAACAAATATTCCCCACGAATCATGCTAATGTGGTGCAATAGTTGAGGATAAATTTTTTCAAGAATTTTTTCGCCACTAAGAGCTAGTTGATTTTTCATCATTCACCTTCCAATTCATGTAAGAAGTCTTGTCCAGTTCTGGAAATCCTAATAATTCAGACTTAACCTTTAAGACTAATGGCGATGCATTTTCTTCTGTGATCTCTTGAATATCCATCCAAATATATCCAAGTGAATCATTCGCACCATCAGACACAGCTTTCGAAATCGTAACTTGAGGTGCACTCTCATTCATTTCAACATCATACAAGGCCATGATATGGTGAACCATAAAATTTTTTAACTCTTCCCTGACGAAAACATCGTAGATTTGAGGATTAGAGTAGCTTCTAACAGTAAATCCCGTCTCTTCCATAACTTCTCTAGTCAGCGTTTCCGTCAGTCCTTCACCAAGTTGCTGACTGCCTCCAGGTAGATCATACCGATGTTGATAAGGGCCTCTCGTTTTTTCAATGCAGAGTAACTTCCCATTTTCAAAGCAAACAGCGTAGACTCCAAAGTGATTTTTGATTTCCATCCAATTGCTCCTACTTCAAAGACCAGCCACCATCCACAGTCAGAATTTGCCCCTGCATGGTAGAGGCCTTTCCACTGGCCAAAAAGAGACTGACTTCTGCCACTTCCTCTGGCTCGATCCAGCGTTTGATTGGTGTTTCACTAGCCACCCAGTCAGCCAATCCACCTGGCTCAAAATCCGCAGCGGTCATAGCTGTCTTGACTGCTCCTGGAGCGATACCAAATACCTGAATCCCAGCTTCAGCATAGTCTAGAGCCAACTGCTTGGTAAAGCCAGCCAAGGCATGCTTCGAAGAAGTATAGGCGTGTCCACCGCCACCTGCTAGGCTAGAAGCAATAGAGCACATATTGATGATGATTCCCTTTTTATTTTCCAGCATTTGTGTCAAATAATACCGAGTCAACTCAACAGGAGTCACATAGTTGATTTCAAAAATATCTTGAATTTCCTGCGCTGTCTGTTCCAAAAGTGGTTTGTAATCATCCAAAACTCCCGCAGTATTGCACAAAACATCCACCTGAGAACACCAGTCAAAAATAGTCTCTAAGTCCAAGGTCAAATCTCTCTGTAAAAAGTGGAAATCACCCTGTAAGAGTGGATTTTCACCTTGGTCAACTCCATAAACTTGATAGCCATTCTCTAAAAAGAGTCGAGCCTGAGCTAGTCCGATACCTGAACTAACTCCTGTAATGAGTACACGTTTAGTCATGCACTTCTACCCAATCCGTCGCCAAAACATCACAAGGTGTCGGGCTCCACATGGAAAATCCTTCACCTTCTCCAGACACGTTGATTAGGAAGTAGGGCGTCACTTCAAGTGCAACCCCGTTTTGTTCAATCGTATCAAAAAGTTGCACATAGTTTTCAGCTCCTCCCCAGCCAGTTCGTACAAATTTTTTCTTAGCCTTTAACCCAGGCAGGATTTCTTCGAAAGTCATATTTTTTCTCCTTTTATATCAATAATTCTTCAATTAATTATAACAAAAAAATGCTTTAAAATTCCTTTTGACTCATCCTAAATCAAAATCAATAAGCATTTTATTACCATTTCTACCAATAATGACCTTAGATTTTTTCTAGATAAAGTTTGAATCACTTTCTGAAACTTATCTAACTTCTTTTTACAACAATTCAATAAAATCATATCTATCAAAAATGATAAGGTAATTTGAATCTAGAATCGTACAATATCGCTTCTGAAATATTTCTAGAATTGCTTTAAATTCCTTAATCAATTTGTTCAGTTTCTATTTCAATATACTATAAGATGAGACTGGATAAAAAGTCTTTGCGATCACAAAAACGCATAGTATTGAACTGCACCCCAAAAGTTAGACAGAAAAAATCTAACTTTAGGGGTGTTTTTATTATGAAATTAACTTATGGTGATAAAGTTCAGATCTATGAACTTAGAAAACAAGGATATAGCTTAGAGAAGCTTTCAAATAAATTTGGTATAAACAATTCTAATATTAGATACATGATTAAATTGATTGATCGTTACGGAATAGAGTTTGTCAAAAAAGGAAAAAATCG